>JANQRO010000047.1 GCA_028284525.1 Myxococcota bacterium
TCGAGACGCCCCGAGGCGCGGGCGTAGCCCGCCATGTTGGTGAGGGCGGGGAGAAGACGTCCCTTGGTGTCGGCGGTGGCGAGCACCTTCACGTCGACCTCCTCGAATCCGGCGGCGCGAAACAGGCCGTAGAGCCGGCGTCCGATCTCCGGTGTGCGGTACGCCATCGAGGCGGCCTCGAAGAGCGCCGCGCAGCGAGCGCTGCCCACGGGCTCGACGGCGAGGAGCCCCCAGTCGCTGTCGATCACGTGGGCGATGCCGCCCGGCGCCAGCACCCGACGGAACTCGGCGAGGCTCTGGGCGGGATCGCTCACGTACTCGAGGACGTTCTTGCAGATCACGCGGTCGACGCTCTGGTCGCCGAGGGGGATCCGTTCGTCTTCGGCGTGGTGGAGCTCGAGGGCGACCCCTTCGCGTTCGGCGCGGGCGGCGGCGCGGGCGAGGAGCTCGCGGTTGAGGTCGACGCCGTGCACCGTGCCCCCGGGCGCGACCCGCCGCGCGAGCTCGACGGCCAAGCCCCCCGGGCCGCATCCGAAGTCGACGACGTGCTGCCCGGGCGCGAGCTCGGCGGGCTCGAGCAGCGGCGCCATGTTCGGATGCCAGGTGAAGAGCGCGTCGTAGGCCTCGACGCGCTCGGGCTCGATCTCGACCCAGTGGTCGCGGTAGAAGGTCTCGGGGTTCGCCGTGTCGCCACTCACCGCCCCGCCGCGACCTCGCGGCTGATCAGCATGCGCTGGACGTCGCTCGTGCCCTCGTAGATCTGACAGACCCGTACGTCCCGGTAGATGCGCTCGCCCGGGTAGTCGCGCAGATACCCGTAGCCTCCGTGGATCTGGATCGCGTCCGAGCACACCCGTTCGGCCATCTCGGAGGCGAAGAGCTTCGCCATCGAAGCCTCCTTGAGACAGGGCTCGCCGGCGTCCTTCAGCGCCGCGGCGTGGAGCACCGACTGGCGCGCGACCTCGACCTGGGTCGCCATGTCGGCCAGACGGAAGGCGATCGCCTGGTGCTCGACGATCGGCTTGCCAAAGGTCACGCGCTCCCGGGCGTAGGCGGTGGCGGCGTCGAGGGCGGCCTGGGCCATGCCGACCGCCTGGGCGGCGATCCCGACGCGACCCGTCGAGAGATTGGCGAGGGCGATCTTGTAGCCCTGTCCCGGGGCGCCCAGCATCGACGCCGCCGGGACCCGCAGTCCATCGAGCACGACCTGGCAGGTGTCCGAGGCCCGCTGGCCGAGCTTTTCCTCGTCGCGGTGGACGACGTAGCCCGGGGCGTCGGTGCGGATCAGGAAGCAGCTGATCCCGCGTTTGCCGGCGTCGGCATCGGTCACCGCGAAGACCATCGCCATGCCGGCGATGCGCGCCGAGGTGATGAACTGCTTGGTGCCGTGGAGGACGTAGTCGTCGCCGTGACGCTCCGCCTTGGTGAGGAGGTTCGAGGCTTCGGACCCGGCCTGGGGCTCGGTCAGCAGAAAGGCGCCGATCTCCTCGCCCCGCGCCAGGGGCGGCAGGATCTCGCGTTTCTGCGCATCGCTGCCGTAGCCGAGCAGCGCGGCGCACACCGGCGAGTTGTTGACGCTCATGACCGTGGAGGTCGCGCCGTCGCCGCCGGCGATCTCCATCAGCGCGAGCACGTAGGACACCGCGTCGACCCCGGCGCCGCCGAACTCCTCCGGCACGCACATCCCGAGAAAGCCGAGCTCGCCGAGCTTGGCGAGCACCCCGCCGGGAATCTTGGCTTCGCGCTCCCAGTCCGCCGCGTAGGGGGCGATCTCGGAGCGGGCGAACTCCCGAGCGGTGTCGCGGATCAGACTCTGTTCGTCGCTGAGCAGCATCGCGGTCCTCGTGGCGTTCCGGCGTCCACCGGGGCGACCATGATATCCCTCTACCCCGCGAATGCTGCGCGCCTCGCGCAGTCCAGTGGCAACCCACCCGCAAGAGCGGGGGCGCGCGGGCCGCGCGCCGGGCCGGACGTCTCAGGGCCGCCGCCGCGCCGGCCGACGAGGAAGGGATGCGTCGCGCATCGCCCCGTCGCCTCCTCGCCGTCTCGCTCTGCGTCCTCGCGCTGACGTGGGTCCCGGCCGCGACCGAGGCGCAGATCTATCGGTGGACCGACGCCGCGGGTCGCGAGCACTTCACCCAGGACTTGAGCCAGGTGCCGCCCCGCCACCGAGAGGCCGCCCGCGCCGCCGCGGCCCGGCCGAGCGCGCGCGACCCGCTCCAGACCTACTCGACCCCGACCCGCCCGCGACCGGCGCGCGGGACGGGGGTCCGCCGCGGGCAACACCAGATCCGCTTCGAGCGTCACGGCACCCTGATGATGGTGCAGGTCCGCCTCAACGATCGGGTGACCGCCCCCTTTCTCGCCGACACCGGGGCGAGCGGGGTCTCGATTCCCCGTTCCGTTGCCCAACAGCTCGGCATCCGGATCGACGCCGACACCCCGACGGTGATGGTCGGGACGGCGAACGGCACCGTGGTCGAGCCGGTCGTCGCCCTCGACTCGGTGCAGGTCGGCACCGCGCGGGTCGAAGGGCTCCGCGCGCTCGTCAGCAGCACGATGCAGGTCGGGCTCCTCGGCGGCGCGTTCTTCAACAATTTCGTGTATCAGGTCGACGCGGCGGCCGGGGTGATGACCCTCGTGCCCAACGACTCGGTGCGTGGGGGCTTCACCCGCGCCCAGTGGCAGGAGCGCTTCGCCCGGGTGCGCGGGTCGATCGAAACGATCGACGCTCGTCTCGACTCGGGCAAGGATCGCCGCGCCGGTCGCATCGCCGCCCTCGAGGAGAGCCGACGCAATCTCGAAGGCCAGCTCGCCGAGCTCGACGCCGCCGCAGACCGCGCCGGCGTGCCGCAGGGATGGCGCAACTGAGGGAGACCGATGACCCACGCCGCACTGCTCGTACTCGCGTTCCTCGCGCTTGCACTCGCCCCGGCCCCCGCCGCCGCGGGCCTCTACAAATGCACCGACGCCGCCGGGCGTGTGAGCTACACCGGCGACCCCCACGACTGTCCCGGCCGCTCGGAGCAGCACGAGACCCGGCGCGAGATCCAGGATTCCGGCACGCCGACGCCGCCCGCGGCGCGCGCCACGCGCACGCGGCGCCCCCGGCCGACGCTCGCGGACACCGTCTCGCGCGACGAGGCGGCCGCCGCGATGTGGGAGGGCAAGCGCACCCAGGCGGAGGCCGCGCTGCGACAGGTCGAGGCGAGCCTCCCGCGTTGGGAGCGCCTCCAGACCAACTGCAACCGCGGCGCCGACGCCTGGACGACGGACGAGGCCGGGGTGAAACACAAGGTCACCTGCGAGCAGATCTCGTCCGCCCTCGAGCGCGCCGAGGCCGAGCGCACCCGGCTGCGCGCCTACCTCGGCGGAGGCCTCGAGGAGGAATGTCGCCGGGCCGGCTGTCTCCCGGGCTGGATCCGCTAGGTCCCGCGTCGCTTGGGATCGAAGCCTCGGCGTGACACGCCCCCGCCAGGCGGCGTCCGGGCTGGGGCCTGGGTTCCGCCTCGGATCGATCCCGTCCGATCGCCACGCCGTCGGGCGACCGCTAGGTTGCCGCCATGGCAGGGGTCATCACCCGCTTCGCTCCCTCTCCCACGGGTCACCTTCACGTGGGGGGTGCCCGCACGGCGCTCTTCAACTGGGCGCTGGCCCGCGCCCGGGGCGGCGCGTTTTTGCTGCGCGTCGAGGACACCGATCGGGCGCGTTCCTCCGAGCGGGCCGCCGCC
>JANQRO010000055.1 GCA_028284525.1 Myxococcota bacterium
TCGGGATCAGGTCCCGTGGTCCTCGATCGCCATGTACTCGTCGATGGTGAGGAGGCCCTCCGTCTCCGCCCGCTCGCCGCCGCCGCTGCCGGCCTGGAAACGCGTCGACGGCTTCCAGGACGTCCTGGCACCCGGCGACCGCGAGCGGGCGGAGACGGAGGGCCTCCTCACCATCGACGAGTACATGGCGATCGAGGACCACGGGACCTGATCCCGAGGAGAGGTCGTGAGCGAGTCCACGCTGCTGGTCGAGACCCGGGACGGCGTGCGGGTCTTCACCCTGCACCGACCCGACGTGATGAACGCCTTCGACGACCCGATGCGCCAGGCGTTGGTGGAGGGACTCGAGACGGCGGCCGAGGACCCGGCGGTGCGCTGTGTGCTGGTGCAGGGCGCGGGGCGCGCCTTCTGCGCCGGGGGCGACATCGCCAGCATGGCCGAGCTCCAAGAGGCCGGCGACGACTCGGTGTTGAAGCACCGCATCGCTCTCGCCGCGCGGGGTGTCCGCGCGCTGCTCGGGATGCGCAAGCCGAGCGTCGCCGCGGTGCACGGGCCCGCGGCGGGCGCCGGCATCAACCTGGCCCTCGCCTGCGACATCCGTCTGGGCACCCCCAAGGCCGTGTTCTCCGAGAGCTTTGTGAAGATCGGTCTGGTGCCCGACTGGGGCGGGTTCTATCTGCTGCCCCGCGCCGTGGGCCCCGGGAAGGCGATGGAGCTCATGATGCGCGGCGACCGCGTCGACGCGGACGAGGCCTACCGGATCGGTCTGCTGAACCAGCTTCTGCCCGAAGCGGGCTTCGGCGACGCCGTCTTCGCGTTCGCCCGCTCTCTGGCCGAGGGCCCACCGGATGCCATCGCCCACATCAAGACCGGTGTCCAGCTCGGCGCGGCCGGTGGCCTCGACGAAGCCCTCGCCTTCGAGGAACGCGCCCAGGTCGAGCTCTTTCTGGGCGACGACGCCCGCGAAGGGATGGTCGCCTTTCTCGAGAAGCGGGCGCCGCGCTTCGGGCGCTAGCGCCGCGGAGGAGTTCCCCCATACCCGTCACCGACCCCGCGAGCGGCACCCGTGTCGACGAGATTGCCGACGGGATCTATCGCATCAGCACCCCGGTGCCGCCGAGCGAGTTTCCCGGGGGCTTCACCTTCAACGAGTTTCTGATCGACGACGAGGAGCCGCTCCTCTACCACACGGGGTTGCGGGGCATGTTCCCGCTAGTGCGCGACGCCGTCGCGTCGGTGTTGCCCCTCGACCGCTTGCGACACATCGGCTTCTCGCACTACGAGGCGGACGAGTGCGGCTCGCTGAACGAGCTGCTCGCCGCGGCGCCCCACGCGGCGCCGCTCTGTGGCGAGCTCGCCGCCCTCACCTCGGTGCAGGACGTGGCCGATCGGCCACCGCGGATGCTGCAGGACGGCGAGACCCTCTCCCTCGGCGCCCACACCGTGCAGTGGCTCGCGACGCCCCACCTCCCCCACGCCTGGGAGTGTGGCCACCTCTTCGAGACGAGTACGGCGACCCTCTTTTGTGGCGACCTGCTCTCCCAGGCCGGCCACGAGCACGAGCCCCTGGTCGAGCACGACATCCTCGGGGCCAGCGAGTCGACACGCGCCGAGTTCGACTACTACGCCAACACGCCCCAGACCGGAGCGCTCTTCGAGAAGCTCGCGCAGACCGAGCCGCGTGTGCTCGCGTGTATGCACGGCTCGTCGTGGCGCGGCGACGGCGCGGGGCTCTTGCGCGAGCTCGCCGCGCGTGTGGTGGGCTAGCCGGCGCGCAACGAGAAGCCGCTCGTCGGGTCGCTGACCTCGAGGAGCTCCACCACGTTGCCGTCGGGGTCGCGCCCGTAGACCGCGCGCACGCCCACCGCACCGGCGTCGATCGGCGCGCAGTGGAAGCGCATCCCGGCGGCCTTGAGGCGCTCGTACTCGGCGTCGAGGTCCGTAACCTCCAGACAGAGGTGGGTGATGCCGTGGTCACAGACCGGCCGCGCGGGATCGCCGGGGGCGGGCGGCGGAGCGCTGTACTCGAAGAGCTCGACGAAGGCGTTCTCCAGTCGCAGCAGGGCCACCCGCGCCGCGGACCCGCGCAAGCCCGTCAGACGGTCGATGCTTTCGGAGCCCTGCTCCCAGCCGAAGGCGGTCACCTCGGCGAAGCCCAACTGATCGCGGTAGAAGGCGACGGCGCGCTCGAGGTCGCCGGTCGAGATGGCGGTGTGGTGGACGGCTCGGATCACGGCGAACTCCCTCCAAACGAAGACCCCGGTACCACGAGGGTACCGGGGCTCGTCGAGGCCGGCCCTGCCGCGTGCAAGCGCGTGGCAGGGGCAGAAGGGGAGCTAGTCCCCGTGGGCTTCCACGGTGAAGCGCCGGAACACCATCAAGATCACCTCCAGCTCGTAGTCGGTGTGCTTGATCGTGGTGATCCCACCGTTCGCCGCCGCGGTCTTCGTCGAGGCGTCGCCCCACGCGAACAGGTCGAGCCCCGCGGTGAGCCCGGGGAAGGGCAACGGGGGCAGGCCGATCTGCGTCGAGGTGGCGCGCCCGAACTTCGTCCCGAAGTCGGTCGGGAAGAAGGCCAGCGGCGCCTTGCTCTTGCGATAGAGCAGGCCCGGCGGGGGCATGACCGGCGTCTTCGCCTTGCTGGCGACCCGGTAGGGCATGTCGGGCCGCGGGGGGCCCATCATGCAACCGGTCGCCATGCTGACGACAGCCAGAAACGCGAGACCAAGTGCCAACCGCATGGCTCAGTCTCCGTAGGTGACGGTCGTGAAGCGCTGGAAGAGTCCGAGGAAGTTGTAGAAGTCGTAGTCGACGTGCTTGACGTTCGAGATCCCGCCGGCCGCGGCCGAGGTCTTCACGCTGGCATCGCCCACCGAGATCAGACCCAGATAGGACACGACGCTCGCTTCGCCGCGCTTGCTGCCCATCTCGCCGCGCAGGTTCAACGGCGCATCGATGTCGGTGTAGACGAGGCCGAGCGGCGGCACGACCGGGGCGCCGACGCATCCGGCGAGGCCCAAGGCCAGGCCCATTCCGACGGCCAAGACCGTCGCGCGCTTTCTCAATGACTTCACGGGAGATCCTTTCGTGTGAGGTAGGAATGCGGTTCCCGGCGCAACATAACGGTCGCGCTGCGGAAGGACAGGCCTCCGACCGGAGAACGTCACAACGCGTCAATTCTAACGGTGTTTTGAATCCGACCACTCGGCGGGACCGGTCTGATAGCGTGAGGGCGATGCCCGCTCCCCGCCCCCGGTCTCTGTGGGCGCTCCGTCTGGCCCTCCTGCTCGCCGCCGCGCCCTCCGCAGCGGCCCCGGAACCCGTGGATGGGGCCGCGATCGCCCGCGGGCTGGGCTTCGACGACGCCGCCCTGCATCGGGTGATGGAGGGCGAGCTGGTCGCCCGTCGCTCCGAGGAGACGACCGACAAGGAGCTCGCCCTCGTCGTCTGGGGCTGGACGAGACGCCCCGTCGGGCTTCTCTTCGAGCGACTCAACGCCGACGAGGTGCTCGGCGTCGATCGCAGCGTTCGGAGCTATGGCGAGATCGACATCGGCGATCTCGAGGGATCGTTTCGCGCCCTCGAGGTGCCGGCCTCCCTCGCCGCCGAGCTCGGCCGCACCACCCGCAACGGTCCCCTGCATCTCTCCCACGACGAGCTGCGCGCGATCACCCGGGCACGCGGAGGCGGCGCGGAGGCGATCGCGAGGACCTACCGGGCCGCGTTGGCCCAGCGTGTGGCCTCCTACCTCGAGGGCGGGCTCGCGGCGATCGCTCCCTACGCGCGGGGGCGCGGGGAGAGCCAACCCGGCGAGGAGCTCCGCTCGGCCACCGAGGGCTACCGCGTCCTCCGCGATCAGGTGCCCGGGTTCTACCGGGCCTGGGCCGAGTTTCCGCGTCGGCCCGATTCGACCTGGGACCTGATCGACCGCTTCTTCTGGATCCTGCAGGACGTCGAAGGCCAGCCGACCGTGGTGCTCTCCCACGCGATGGCCGGGCTCCGCAACGGTCGGGCGCTGGTCGCGGAGCGCCAGTTCTACGTCGGCCGCTCCTACAACGTGTCGGAGACGGTCTGGGGCGGGCTCCCCGCAGAATCGGGCACCTACGTCTACTACCACAACCGCACCTCGACCGACCGGGTGACCGGCACCGGGGGCTCGGTGCGCAAGACGATCGGGCGGCGGATGATGCAGAGCGAGGTGCTGCGCTTTCTCGAGGGTCTTCGCGAGGCCTTCGACTAGGTCGTCTCGAGCGCGGTGTCCTCGTCGGCCCCGCGTAGCCACGCGATGAAGAGCTCGTGCCCCAGCGCGAGGATCACGGCGCCGAGAAAGAGCCCGATGATGCCCATGCTGAGCATCCCGCCGATCGCGCCGAGAAAGATCACGATCGTCGGCACCCGGACGCCGCGTCCGAAGAGGATGGGCTTGAGCACGTTGTCGATCACGGACACGAAGAGACACCACAACCCGAAGACCACCGCGACCGTGGTGCTCGAGGTCGTGTAGACCAGGATCACCGGCGGAATCACGGCGATCGCCACCGGGAGCTGGATCACGGCGAACATCAAGACGATGAGCGCCCAGAGCCCCGCGCCGGGCAGGCCGACGAGCATGAAGGCGAGACCCGCCAGGGTCGCCTGGATCACGGCCACGCCGAGGATGCCCTGCACCACGCTGCGCACGGTGGCGTTGGCGAGCTCGGAGAACTCGGGACCGCGCCCGCCGGCCAGTCGCGTCGCGAAGCGCGTGATCGCGGCGCGTCGGCCCTCGCTCCGCACCAGCATCACCGCCGCGATGATGATCGACAACGCGAGCTGGAGCAGCGCGATCCCGACGGACCCCGCGGCGCGCAGGAGCCAACGGCTCAGGGCCTGGAGCTGGGGTTCCAGACGTTCCAGCACCTCGTCGAGATTCTCGGAGGCCTGCTGCCAGAGCTCGAAGACGCGATCGCCGACGAGCGGGAGCGCCGCCACCTTCTGGGGCGGGGGCGGGACGAGGATCTCGCCGCTCTCGAGCTTGGCCGCAAACCGCTGTGCGCCTCCGGCCAGGGTCTCGGAGAGCATCACCGAGGGCACGATCAGGACCGCGAACCCGACCACCAGGAACAGCGTGGCCGCGAGCTTGCGTCGGCCACCTACCCAGGCCAAGAGACGGTGAAAGGGCTCGTCGGCGGCGATCGCGATGATCGCGGCCCAGAGCACGATCCCGGCGAAGGGGGCCAGGATGCTCAGACACAACGCCGCGAGCAGCAGCAAGGCGCCCAAACGGATCGTGATCTCGACCGCGGTGTGGACATTGCGCGCTTCGGCGGCGCGCTCGTCGGAGGCCGGCGTCGGGTGGTCTGCGCTCATACGTCTATCCTATGGAACTCGGTGATCAGGTGCGACGTTTGGGCTTCTTCTTGAGCGCGTGTTTGAGCGTCTCGCACACGGTGTCGATCACCTCGACCCGCGCGGCGCGTTTGTCGTTGGCGGCGACGAGGTGCCACGGCGCGGTGCTGGTGCTGGTGCGCTCCACCATGTCGTGGACCGCGGCGACGTAGGCGTCCCAGCGTTCGCGGTTGCGGTAGTCCTCGTCGGTGATCTTGTACTTCTTGTAGGGCGTTCGCTCGCGGTCGCGAAAGCGGCGGAGCTGCTCGTCGCGGTCGATGTGGAGCCAGAACTTGAGGACGATGCTGCCGTCGTCGACGAGCTCGCGCTCGAATTCGTTGATCTCCGCGTAGGCGCGTCTCCACTCGTCTTCGCGGGCGAAGCCCTCCACCCGCTCCACCAGCACCCGGCCGTACCAGCTGCGGTCGAAGATCACCATCCGTCCCGCGCGGGGCACACGCTGCCAGAAGCGCCACAGATAGTGGTAGCGACGCTCCTCCTCGCTCGGTGCGGCGATCGGGACGAGATCGACGTCCCGGGCGTCGAGGGCGCGGGTCAGGCGGCGGATCGCGCCCCCCTTTCCCGCAGCGTCCCAGCCCTCGAAGACCAGGATCACGCGCATCTCGGCCTCGGCGGCTCGCGCCGCTAGCTTGGCGAGTCGGCGCTGTTGCTTGGCGAGCTCCTTCTTGTACTCGTCCGGATCGAGGGTCCGCGTGAGGTCGACGCCGTCGAGCACGCTCGGTTCGGGCACCGAGATCGGTGTCGGCCCCGAGGGCTCGGGCTCACGCTCCTCGCGCGAGAGCACCGACTCCAGCCCCGCGAGGACGCGCTCGGCGGAATAGACGTCCCGGAACCGGGGATCGGTCGCCTCGACGAGGTGCCACGGAGAGCCCACGGCGGAGCGCTCGACCAGCTCTTCCGCGACGGGGGCCATCTCGTCGTAGGTGTCGCAGATCCGCCAATCCACGTCGTCCACCCGCCAGCTCTCCCCGCGTCCCTTGGAGGCCTTGGCGAGACGCTTTTCGTGCTCGGCCTTGGGGAGGTGGATCCACAGCTTGACGAGCTCCCCGCCGTCGGCGCGGAAGGCCTCTTCGAAGCGGTTGAAGAGGTCGACGGCGCGGTCGAACCCCTCGCGATCCATCCGGCCCTCGAGGCGCGCCGCCAGAGGCGACTGGGCCCATCCGCCGAGAAAGAGCGCGACCCGCCCACGGGCGGGCATGGCGTTCCAGAACCGCCACGGCGCCGGGCGGAGCCGTTCGGCCTCGGTGAGCGGGCCGAACGCGCGCGTCACCAGGTAGCGCCCGTCCATCCACTCGTGAAACCGGTTCAACACCGCGCTTGCCCCCGGCCGATCGTCCCCGGAGATCAGCACGATCATCGGCGCGTCGCTCGACTGCAGGTCGTACTGCGCGTTCACCAGCGCCAGACGCAGCTCGGCCTCCCGGGTCTCGAAGTCCTGTTTGCTGAGTCGTTGGCCGGTTTCGGCTGCCTCGAACACCACACGCCTCCTCGGCGTCAAGATACCACCGCGTTTCGCTGGGCTACCTTGACGGCCACTCCCGCCGACGAGGATCGCTGTGCTCGACGCCTGTCATCGATACTTCCACGCCGCCGCCGACGTGCTCGGTCTCTCCGACCGGGTGCGCACGATCCTGATCACACCGCGCCGGGTGGTGAAGGTCGAGCTCGTGACCGAGGGCGACGACGGCCTCCTGCAACACCACCTGGGCTTCCGCGTCCAGCACAACGACTCCCGCGGACCCTTCAAGGGAGGGCTCCGCTACCACCCGACGATGGACGAGGATCACGCCGCCGCGTTGGCCAACCTGATGACGTGGAAGACCGCGATCGTGAACGTCCCCTTTGGCGGGGCGAAGGGTGGGATCAACTGCGACCCGAGCGCGCTGTCGAAGAGCGAGCTCAGCTCGATCACCCGCGCCTTTGTCGATCAGATGCAGGGACTCATCGGCCCGACCCTCGACATCCCCGCGCCCGACGTCAACACCAACAGCGAGGTGATGTCCTGGATCATGGACCAGTACTCGCGTCGCGAAGGCTTTTCGCCCGGCGTCGTCACCGGAAAGCCGGTCCACCTCTTCGGGTCCGACGGGCGCGAAGAGGCGACGGGCCGCGGGGTGATGTACGCCGCGCGGGAAGCACTCAAGCGTCAGGGGCGCGCGCTCGCCGACGTGAGCGTCGCGATCCAGGGCTACGGCAACGTCGGCAGCCACGCGGCGCGGCTGATGGCGGAGCAGGGCGCGCGGATCGTCGCGGTCGCCGACCACGCCGGCGCCGTGCACGACCCGAAGGGTCTCGACAACGAGGCGCTCGGGCGCTGGGTGCGCGAGCACCGGACGGTGGCCGGGTATCCCGACGCCGAGAGCTTCGACGGCGGCGAGATCACCACCTGGTCCGCCGACGTGCTCGTGCCGGCCGCCCTCGAGGACGCGATCACGGTGGACAACGCAGCGGGCGTGCGGGCCTCGCTGATCGTCGAGGCCGCCAACGGCCCGACGACGCCCGCGGCCAGCGAGGTGCTCCACGAGCGCGGGGTCCAGATCGTGCCCGACATCCTCGCCAACGCCGGCGGGGTCACCGTGAGCTACTTCGAGTGGGCCCAGAACATCCAGCAGTTCCGCTGGGAGCTGGACCGCGTCGTCGACGAGCTCGAGAAGGTGATGGTCAAAGCCTACGCCGACGTCCACGACGAGGCCGAACGCCTCGGGGTCGACCTGCGCACCGCCGCCTTCGCGGTGGGGATCCGACGCGTCCTCCAGGCCGCGACCTCGCGCAACGCGCTGCGCCATTCGATCGACATCAACTAGCGCGGCCTCCGCGCGTCTCGCCCCAGCGCGTCGTTGCGAATCCCCCGCGCCCGGCGACGCCAGGGCCCAAGTCCACATCCTGCAGGTGTACCATCCCGCAGACGCAGGCGTAGGAGGGAGACGACCATGCGACGCGCGCTCACCGCAATGATCGGCATCGGGCTCTCGGCGGCCCTGGGGCTCGGATGTAGAGGGGCGGACTCGTCGTGCCCCGCGACGGACGCCGTGGGGCTCTTCTGCGACTTCAAGGCGCCCGAGGACCTCGAGGTGCTGCCCGGCGGGACGCGTATGCTCGTGAGCGAGTACGGGGGCCTGGCGGGCAGGCGAGCGGGCACGATCACTGCGCTCCACCTCGAGAGCGACGAGCGCCAGGTGCTCTATCCCCTCGCCGGGGAGGAGGCGCCGGACGCGCTGTGGGGCGACCCCTCCTGCACCGAGTCCGTCGGCGCGGCCTTCGCGCCCCACGGGATCCATCTCACCAAGGGCCCCGACGGCGGTGATCGCGTGCTCGTCGTGAACCACGCGGAGCGCGAGTCGGTCGAGATCTTCGAGCTGTCCGGGGCGGCGAGCGACGCGCCGAGCTTGCGTTGGCGCGGCTGTGTGGTCGCCCCGGATCACGTCTGGCTGAACGATGTCGCCGGCCTCCCGGGCGGGGGCTTCATCGCCAGCCACATGATGAAGCGGGGGACCGCGGTCGACGATCTGTTGAACCGCGCCGAGGGCACCGACGCGCCGATGGGGCACGCCGTCGAATGGACCCCCGACGGAGGCTGGCGCAGGATCGAGGGCACCGACGGCGTCGTCACCAACGGGGTCCAGACCTCTCCCGACGGGAAGATCGCCTACGTCGTCTTCACCATGAGCGACAAGGCCATCGCCGTCGAGCGCGAGACCGGGAAGCAGCTCTGGGAGACCGAGGTCGCGCACCCGGACAACGTGAGCTGGGCGCCGGACGGCCGACTGCTCGTCGCGTCGATCCGCGCGGACCTGCAGGCTGTGCTCGAGTGCGTCGAATCCGACGCGCCCTTCTGCCCGATCGGCTTCGGCGTCGTCGCGATCGATCCGGCCACCGGGGAGGCGACGACGCTCGCCGAGGGGGGCGGGCCGCCCTTTGGCCTGGCGACCGTCGCGGTGCAGGTCGGGTCCAAGTTCTATCTGGGCTCGGCGACCGGCGAGCGCATCGGAATCGTGTCCGGGAACTGAACCCGCCTCGCTGTCCGCGGGCGGCAGACGACGGGGCCGGTGTCGGCTCAGCGGTCGACCCGACGGATTCCGCTCGCGGTGCGCTCGAGGGCCGGGTCGCCAGCGGCCAGGGCGTCGAGAAAGCCCGGCTTGTCGCGCACGGCGATAAAGATCAAGCCGCCCTCGTCGTAGTCGATGCGCAGCCGGTCGAGGGACGCGGCGTGGGAGGCGCGGGGATCGCGGCTCGGCTCGACCCGGTGGATCGCGCCCACGGAGGTGATGCGACCGCCGAAGGGCCAGCCCGTCGCGTCGAGGTAGCCGTCCTCGGTGATCGCGTAGCGCACCGACGACGCGCGCCATGCGATGCCGATGAAGAGCCATCCCACCGCGATCAGCACCAGGCTTCCCGCGATGCCCCGCGGTCGGTGTCGCAGCGCGGGCGCGCCGAGGACCATCAGCCCGCCGAGTCCGTAGAAGAGCAGCAGGAACCAGAGGTCGACCTTTGCGGCGAATTCCACCGCCGCAGTGTGACACGCCGCGGCGAGACCGAAACGTCTACGAGGTCTCGCGAGCGACCGGCGAACGCCGCGCCGACGTCGCCACCGGTCGCTCTCGTCGCACCCAGCGGCCGGTGAGCAGCCACCCCACCATCAGCGACGAGTTGAGGACGCCGTAGACCAGGCTGGCGATCCACATACCCGTCGCGCCGAGCTCGGTGTAGGTCGAGAGCCAGACCCCGAGCGGAGTCCCGACACAGAGTGCCAACGTGACCGAGATCAGCATCGGCGTGTTCATGTCGCCCGCGGCCTGGAGCGTGCGCAGGGCCACGAAGTAGAGACCGTAGAACACGAGGAGGAAGGAGATGTAGAAGAGATACTCAGCCGCCATTGCGGCGACGGCGGGGTCGTCGCTGAACCAGGCCGCGATCGGCTGGCGGAAGAAGAAGAGGACGAGGGCGGCGGGTGCCGTCACCCCGGTGACCGAGGCCATGCTCACGGCGATGGCGCGCCAGGCGCGTCGCGTGTCGCCGGCGCCGAGGTTCTGGCCGACCAGGGTGGCGCAGGCGCTGGCGATCGGGAACGCCACCATCGCCACCAGGATCTCGAGCCGGAGCCCGATCGTGAAGGCCGCCTGCACCGGGCCGCCCAGCCGACCCGCCAGCCACATGAACGCCATGATGATCAGCGAACGGGCGAAGAAGTGGGCGGTGGGCTGCCAGCCGAAGGCCAGGATCTCCGCGAGGACGCGGCGGTTGGGCAGCAGGTGCTTGCCGCGGACGTGCACGCGGCAGCGGCCGGTGAAGAGCACCCACAACGAGGCGGCCGTGCCGAAGAGCCCGCCCACCGCCGCCCCCCAGGCGATCCCGGCGATCCCCAGCGGCGGAATCCCGAAGCCGCCGAAGGTGAGCACCCACTGGGCGCCGATCGAGAGGGGTGTCGACGCGATGGTGATGAGGAGCGGCGTCGTCGACTCGCCCGCGCCCATCAGCACCGAGGTGAAGAGCTGGGTGGCGATCACCGCCGACAGGGTGAAGAAGGTGATCCGGATGTAGGCCGTGCCGAGCGCGACCACCGCGGCGTCTTGCGAGACCAGCCCGACCAGCGGCCCCGCGAAGAGGCCGGCGACCGCGGCGATGAGCGCGAGGGCGGCGCCGATCACGAAGGCCTGCCCGGCGGCGCGCTCGGCGTCCTCCAGCAGCCCGGCGCCGATCCGCAACGCGATCCACATCTGGACCGCGATCGACATGCCAAAGGTCGGGAGAAAGAGCACCTGTCGCAGGATCTGGTTGCTGGCCCCGGCCGCGGCGACCGCGTCGGGACCCAACGCGCCGAGGAAGCGGAGCTCGACGATCTGGAACAGACCGTGGCCAAAGATGCCCGTGATCATCGAGGGGAGGGCGAGCACGAGGACCGAGCCCAGGAGCCCGGACCGCGTGTGGTCGCGGTCGCGGAGCTGCGAGAGCAGCGACGTCCACGCGCCCCGCGACGGGCCCGGGACGTCGGCGGCGGGCGGTCGCTCGGCAGGCACGGACGCCGAGGGTACCGCGTCGTGCCCGCCGCGGACGACGCGCGGTGCTAGCGGATCGTGACCGAGACCGCGCCGACCGAGGAGAGCTCGGCCTCCCAGCGGTCGCCGCGAGACAGCGGCGCGGGGTCGCCGAAGGAGCCGGTGAGCACGCACTGACCCGCTTCGATGGCGCGTCCGCGCGCGCCCAGCTCGTTGGCGAGCAGCGCGATCGGGGCGAACTGGTCGTCGACGGCGTCTCGCGAGACCACGTCGAACGCCGTCTCCCCGTTCTTGCGCGCGACGACCCGGGTCGCGCCCAGGTCGAGCCCCTCCGCCGCG
>JANQRO010000065.1 GCA_028284525.1 Myxococcota bacterium
TTGAAGGCCCCGGAGGAGGCCCCCGGCCGGTGGGGCTCGGGGGCGGCGGCGCTTTGGACATCGGAGGGAGCTCGCGCCGCGCACTCCTTCGGGGCGGTGCCGTTCATCCGGATTGGCGTGCATCAGGCGTGCCAGCTCTCGAGCCAGCTCAGCGCGTCCGGGGTGGGGCGGCGTGGCGCGCTGTCACGCCTCGGGTGTGGACCCGCCCGTACGGGAGGGCGTCAATCCTCCGCCACGTCCTCGGCGCTTCCGCCACGCTCGTCTCGGCGATAGAGGGTGCGCCGGTTGAGGCCCAGGATCCGGGCCGCTTCGCTCTTGCTCCCCCCCGTCTCCTCGAGGACCCGGTCGATGTAGCGGTCGGTGAGCTCGCGCACGGTCATCCGGCGTCGGGACGCCTCGCCGAGGAGCGCCTCCTCGAAGTCGCCCCCGTCCTCGCCGGTCTCGAGGGCCAGGTCGGCGGGCTCGATCTCGGCGCCGCCGGCGAGCACCAGCGCCCGCTCGATCGCGTTCTCGAGCTCCCGGGCGTTGCCCTCCCATCCGTAACGGGTGAGCTTCGCTATCGCGTCCGCGCTGAGCGTCGGGTGTCGCTCTCCCCCGTGCTTGCGGAGAAACGCCTCCGCGAGCAGCGGGATGTCCTCGGGGCGCTCGCGCAGCGGCGGGATCGCGACCGGGATGACATTGAGCCGGTAATAGAGGTCTTTGCGGAAGCGGCCCTCGGCGATCTCGGTGCGCAGATCTTTGTTGGTCGCGGCGACGACCCGCGCATCCACCTTGACCGTCTTGTTGCCCCCCACGGGCCGGATCTCGCGATCCTGGAGTACCCGCAGGATCTTGCCCTGGAGCGGCGCGGGCATGTCGCCGATCTCGTCGAGAAAGATCGTCCCGCCGTGAGCCTCTTCGAAGAGGCCGCGCTTGGAGGTATGCGCCCCGGTGAACGCGCCGCGGACGTGCCCGAACAGCTCGCTCTCGAGGAGTCCTTCGGGCATCGCCGTGCAGTTGATCGGTACGAAGGGCGCCTCGGCCCGGGAGCCGGTGAAGTGGATCGTTCGCGCCACCACCTCCTTCCCGGTCCCGCTCTCGCCGGTGATCAAGACGTTGCTCGAGCTCCCGGAGATCTTCCGGATCAGCGCGTAGATCTCTTGCATGGCCCCGCTCTGCCCGATCAGATCTCCGAAGGAGCTGGTGCGCTCGACCGCCCGCCGCAACCTCGTGTTCTCCCGTTCGAGCTCGCGGAACTCGAAGGCGCGTTCGAGGGCGGCCAGCATGACGTCGGCCTTGAACGGCTTGGTGAGGTAGTCGAAGGCCCCGGCACGCATCGATTCCACCGCCGAGTCGATGCTCGCAAAGCCCGTCATCAAGACGACCGGCGTGGCGGGGCGCAGCTCCCGGAGCTCCGGGAGGATCTCGGTGCCGTCTCGACCCGGCATGCGGATGTCCGAGAGGACGGCGTCGAACTCCTGCTCCGCCGAGACCGCCAGCGCGCTCTCCCCGTCCTCGACCACGGTCGCCTCGAGCCCGTGGTCGAGGAGGAGGTCTTCGACGGTCTCGCGGACCAGGGGATCGTCGTCGACGACGAGCACGCGGCGTTTGTCAGCCATGATCGGACCTTTCGCGAGTTCTCAGATCGAGTGTATCCCGACCCCACCGACTCCGACGAGGGAGCAGGACCCGTGCCGGGCGCGGCACGCCGTGCGCTTCGCGCTCGTCCACCGACCGGGACGCTACGCCTCGTCGCGCGACACAATGTCGCGACAGCGCGGCGTGCCGACCGGTGCACGCCGGAACGACCACCGGGTCGCTGCGGGGACGACCGCGGGGTCTCGACCCGGCGCACGCGGGGACGACCGCGGGGTCTCGACCCGGCGCACGCGGGGACGACCACGGGGTCTTGACCCGGCGCAGGTCGGCACGAGGTTTCCGTGGAAAGCGGGTATCCCGCACCGGAAAGGAGACACATCATGGCAGAGGAACGAGACGCACCGGTCGTTCGGTGGGATCCCTTTGGCCACCTCGCAACGCGCGATCCCTGGGCCCCCCACTTTGGCGGTCTCGGCCGGTTGATCGACCAGCACTTCGGCGAACGCGCCGCAGACGCCCTGGCGGCACCGCTGGTGGACATCACCGAGTCGGAGACGCACTACACGATCACCGCGGAGGTGCCGGGTGTGCGTCGCGAGGACCTCACCCTCGAAGTCCACGAAGGAACCCTGACCCTGCGTGGCGAGAAGAAGAGCGAACGCGACGAAACCAAGGAGCGCGGTCGGCGGCTCGAACGGAGCTACGGCGCCTTCAGCCGGTCGTTCTCGATGCCCTCGGACGCCGAGCTGTCGAAGGTCGAAGCCACCTTCAGCGACGGCGTGCTGCGCATCGAGGTCCCGAAAAAGCCCGAGGCCAAGCCGGCCCAGATTGCGATCAACAGCTGACGCAGACCCCGCGGTGTCGCGACGGCACCGCGGGGCACCTCACGCGGATTCGGGGATCTGCACCGTTTCGGACTCGGTGAGCGGGGGGATCCAGATCTCGAAGCGCGTGCCCACGTCGACCTCCGAGGCGACCTCGATCCCCCAGCCGCACTGCTTGGCGATCCCGTAGACCGTAGACAATCCGAGGCCGGTGCCCTTGCCGACCTCCTTGGTCGTGAAGAAGGGCTCGAAGATCCGCGCCTGCAGGTCGGACGCGATGCCGACGCCCGTGTCGGCGACCGCGAGGACGACGCTTTCCCCGGGAGCGACCTCGAGGCTCTCGGCCCGGCCGGCGTCGATCGCGTCGCGGCGGGTCGAGACCTCCAACCGGCCGCCCTCGGGCATGGCATCGCCGGCGTTCACCATGAGGTTCATGACGATCTGGTCGATCTGGGTGGGATCCGCGTAGACCCCGGGCAGGTCTTCTTCGAGGTCGAGGACCAGCTCGACGTTGTCCGGGAGGAGCCGGGCGGTCAGCTCGGCGATCGCTCTCACCACCTCGTCGAGGTCGATCGCCTCGGGTTGACGGGTCTGGCGACGGCTGAACGCGAGCAGGTGTCGGGTGAGCGCAGCTCCGCGACTCGCCGCTTGGCGGATCCGTTGCACCGCGCGCATCGACCGGTCACCGGGGTCGAGCCGCGTCTCGAGGAGCTCGCTCGAGCCCTGGATCGAGGCGAGGAGGTTGTTGAAGTCGTGCGCGATGCCACCCGCGAGCTGCCCCACCGCCTCCAAGCGTTGGGCCTGGACCAGCTGTCGCTCGAGGTCCTCGCGCTCGGTGATGTCCAGGACGATGGCGACGAATTCGGCGGAAGCGGAGCGGTGCTGGAGATGCGCCTCGACTCGGTACTCGGTGCCGTCCTTGCGGCGGTGGGTCGTCTTGAAGTCGAGCTTCGCGACCGTTCCGGCCTGGAGCGGGGCGAGCATCGATCGGAAGCGCGCTTCGCCGAACTCGGGATTCAGCTCGATCGGGGTGAGGGCGCGGAGCTCGTCGATCGAGTACCCCAGATTGGCGCGTGCGCCGCTGTTGACCGTGCGAAACCGGAGCGACTCGTCGTCGAACACGTAGATCTCGTTGAGCGAGTCCT
This sequence comes from Myxococcota bacterium, assembly GCA_028284525.1. Lineage (GTDB taxonomy): Bacteria > Myxococcota_A > UBA9160 > UBA9160 > PR03 > JANQRO01. The sequence continues at coordinate 3,548 of JANQRO010000065.1, forward strand.
CGAGGATCACCCCGAGCCGGGACGCCTCGCGTTCGGCTTCGACCCGCGCGGAGAGGTCGCCGAGGATCCCGACGAAGAGCCGCTGCCCGTTGACCCGGACCTCTCCCACCGAGAGACGGAGCGGAAAGACGGTGCCGTCCTTGCGTTGCCCCTCGACCTCTCGTCCGATACCGATGATCCGGGGCACCCCCGACTCGAGAAAGCGCTCGAGATAGCGGTCGTGCTCGGAGCGGTAGGGCTCCGGCATCAGGATGCGCACGTTGCGCCCGAGGAGCTCTTCGCGGGAGTAGCCGAACATCGCTTCGAGCGCCGAGTTGACCGAGGTCAACGCTCCCGCGGCGTCGATCGTGGCGATTCCGTCGACGGTGGCCTCGAGGATCGCCTCGTTGCGCGCGGCGCTGCGCCGGAGCTCCTCCTCGAGTCGCCGTCGTTCGGAGGCATCGCGGGCGATCAGGAAGTAGGCGCCGACCCCGTCGCGCTCGATCGGTGCCGCGACCACCCGGAGCTCGGCGCTGCGACCCCAGGGTGTGCGCCCCGTGATCTCGCAGTCGACACGCCGCTGGTCGCGGAGCGCGGGGACCAGCCGCGGGTGGAAGACGAGGTCGGGGTAGTCCGCGGGGAGACGGGTGCCCAGCAGATCACTGGCCGAGGGCGCGCCGAGTTGGGTGGCGAACACCGGGTTGGCGTTGGTAAATCGAAACCCGGAATCGAGAAACGCGATCCCGATCGGGGCCTGCTCGAAGAGCGAGTGCAGGTGGCGTTCGATCTCGCGATCGTCGACGCGGTAGGCGTTCATCGGAGAGCCAACGGTACCACGTGGTCGTGGGTCAGGACTCCGCGAACGCGCGTACGAAATCCGCTTCGGTCAGGATGCCGACGAGGTCGCCATCGTGGAGGACGGGAAGACAACCGATCTTCTGCTTGAACATCAACTCGGCCGCGTCTCGGATCGGCGTCGCGGGGTTGGTCGTGACGACCTCCGTCGTCATCACCCGGTTGATCTGGACGCCCCGCAACGCGCGATCCCGGCTCCCGCGGGACTCGCTGAGGGTCTGGAGCAACGCGCTCCGGTAGAGATCGCGCTGGGTGAGGATCCCGACGAGGCCGTCGTCCTCGTCGACCACCGGGATGTGGCGCACCCGGCCCAGGTTCATGAGATCGTCGGCGAGAGCGATCTCGTCGTCCCGTCGCAACGTGACGACTTCGTGGGACATGAGGTCGGAGACCGAGGACGGGCTAGACATGTTTGCGACCCCGCGTTGCCCAACGGGCGGTATAGACCGGACAGGAGGCGTGCTGGACGATGGCTTTGGCGACGCTACCGAACAAGAGGTGGGGAAACCCGCGTTTGCTGTGGGTCCCGACGGCGAGCAACGCCGCGTTCTCCTCGCGGGCAACGCGGAGGAGCAGCTCGTCCGAGCGTTCGGCGCTGCAGACGAGGTCGCCGCGATACCCCGCCGCGCGGGTAGAGGCCAAGAGGGTGTCGAGCGTCGCGGCGATGCCCGGAGACGGCCCGTCCCCGCCGTGAGCGTGGACGAGGACGAAACGACGACACCCGAGGTGTTCGCCAAGGGTCTGGAGCTGCTCTTGCACCAAGGTCGACTGGGCCGAACCGTCGAGCCCCACGACGATGGTCGAGAGCTCCTTGTCGACCCGCGCGTCCTCGGGGACGGAGATCACCGGACACGGGGCGCCTCGAATCAAGGACTCGGACCAGTGCCCGGCGCCGAGCTTGCGGTGGCCGGGAGCGCCGGCGACGCCGTGGACGAGCCAGTCGGCCTCGAGGGCGAGGAGGTCGTCGGGGTGTGGGGGGGTATCGGCGCGGCCCCGCAGCGATGCGCTCCAGTCGCGCCCCGAGGCCTGCGCGCGGTCGGCCCGCGCCGCCAAGGCGCTCGCCGACTCCGCCATCGAGCGCTTCCACAGATCGACGGCGTGGACGAGACACAACTCGGCGCCGACGTGCTCGTTCCAGGACAGCGCCGCGTCGAGGGCGCGGTCGGCGGCCGGCGAGAAATCGGTGGCGACGAGCACGCGTTGGGTCGACATCGGGTCTCCTCAGCCGAGGAGAGAGCAATCGGTGTGCCACGTGCGAAGCGCAGACGGTGTCCGAGGACGGCTGGCTGTGGCGCCAGGTCGCGCTCGCGGGACAGCCTGTCGCACGGGCCGTCCGGGCACCGCGATCCGCGCCCCTCGCGTGGCACGGGGTCTGCAACCCGCCTCCTGCTGGGGGCTGGGGAGCGGGGAGGGACGCGAGCGATGGCGTTGGCCGCGATCGATCCGACCGAGGGACCGGTCACCATTCCGGTGCGGGGGCACCCGGTCCGCGACTGGGTGTGGAGGCTTCGCCACCGGGGCGAGGACACCTCCTGCGCCGATCCGCCCGAAAATCGACGAATCGTGTCGGAGACCGGACTCCAGCTCGAGGTGCTGCTCCCCGGGTTCCGCGCCCGCGACATCGGGCTCCGCGCGGCCGGCCACCGCATCGAGCTCGAAGCGCGCCGCGAGGAGACGAGGACGCGGGGCGGCCGCGAGCTCCGGGTCGCCCAGCTGTCCCTGTCGGTCGGTGACCGCTACGACCCGGCCGGCGCCAGCGCCGATCTGTCCCGCGGGTGTCTGGTGATCGCCGTCCCGTCGAGCGTGGTGCGGATCCCGGTCCGCCCCCGCTAGCGCCGGAGGGGTCGCTCAGGGCGCCGACGCGTCGCGCAACGCGCGCAGGGTCTCCAGGTCCCCGCTGCGGGCGGCGGCGCGGATGCGACGGCCCAGGGACGGGGAGTGGAAGCGGCTCGGGAAGACGACGTCGACGCGGCCGGCGCGCTCGAACTCGAGGGTCACCGGGAGCTCCTTGCCCATCGTGAGCGGGACCTGGACCCCGAGGAGCTCGACGTAGTAGCCGATCTCGGTGAGCTCGAAGGGGGTGTCGGTGGTCGGGATCTCGATGTGCCCGAGGCTGCGGACCTCGCGCCCGGCGTCACCGCGGACCACCAACCGGAAGCGGGTCTCGCCAGCGGCGATCGGCGAGCGCGCGCTGATCAGCCGGTCCGCCTCCCCGGTGTTGCGGAACTCGAAGAAGAGCCTGGCGTCGTGGTCACCGATCGCGCTCTTGGCCCACGGGTCGATCACCTCGATTCCGCCCACCCGGTAGACCTGGGGCGGCGGCTCGGCGTCGGCTCCCGGGTCGGCACCCTCTTCGGCGCAGGCCGCTGCCAGGGCGACCAGGAGAGCGACCGCGGCCGCGCGCTCCGCGCGGAGACGCCCCACCTTCCCAGGCCTCAGTCGCCCGGGCGCAGGCGCACCAGCCGGTTGTTGGCGTCTTCGGTGCCGAAGACCTCGGGGTCGCGTTTGCCGATCGGCAGGTTCGAATAGGCCGTCCACAGGTCGCCCGTCGCGTGGTCGAGCTCGATGCTGCGCAGATAGGCCTCTTGTCGGGGCAGCGGGTACTGACGCCAGCGCTCGTCCTCGACGTCGAAGCGGTAGATGCGATCGGAGTTGGTGGTGGCCAGCCAGATGGCGCCGCGCTTCTGGTCGAGGGTGACCGAGTAGGTGGCGCCGGCGCGGTCGGGCATGTCGTAGCGCGCGACCTCCTTGCCGGCGGCGGTGTCGTACTTCACGAGCTGCCCCTCGCCGAAGAGCGGGACCCAGAGCGTGCCGTCGTCGTCGATGGCGAGGCGTCGCGGCATCGCGCCGCGGGGGAACTCGACGACTGTCTCGACTTCTTTGGTCTCGGTGTTGAAGGCGCCGAGGTAGCCGTGGAGCTGGGTCCACCACACACGCTTGCCATTCGGATCGAGGGCCGCGCCGTAGAGGAAGACGTGGAAGGCCTGCTCGTGCTCGGGGATCGGCATCGGGAAGCGCTCGATCGCGCCGGTGTCGACGTGGATGCTCCAGAGCTCGTTGATCCCGACCAGCGTGAGCCAGATCCTGCCCTGGGCGTCGGGCTCGACCTGACGCTTGGCGTTGAAGGCGGCGTCGTGGGTGATGGCGAATTTCAGACCCTCGGGCGGCGGGTAGATCCGCCACTCCTTGGTGGCGGTGTCGAAACGCGCCATCCCGTAGCTCTCCTCGAGGGCGATCCAGAGGCCCCCCTTCGAGTCGGCGTTCACCGTGTGGGGGCCCTGGGGCCCTTCGCCGGGCACCTCGTACCACTCGACCGCGCCCGTCTTGGTATCGAGGCTGCCGATCCGGTCGGCGTCGAGCTCGAGGAACCACACCAGGTCGGAACCCGGGGCGATCGCCACCTCGCGGGTCCAACCAAAACTCGGGAGCGAGTACTCCTCGACCACCGTGGCCTTCGTGACCCCGAACTCACCGAGCTCCTCGACGTCGTCGTATCCCGAAAGCTCGTCGAAGCGGGTGGGGAAGTCGTTGGCCAGCACCGGCACCACGATCTCCATGTCCCGGGGTGTGAAGAAGCTCGTCTCGGGGGCGACCGCCATCTGGTAGTCGGGGTGGTCCTCGCTGAGGCCCCAGCGCAGCGCGGTCTGACCCGAGGGCCCCATCCGCAGCGCCTGGCTACGCATGTACTGGACGATGGCCTCCCACGCGATCTGCTTCGACTCCGGCGGGGCGCCGTCGATCGCGCGCGAGAAGCGCCGCACCCGCTCGGCCCCGACCTGGTGGCAGTTCGAGCACTCGCTCACCAGCATGTGGAAGGGGCGGGTGCCGGGCTCGCCAGGAACCCAGGCCGAGGCCGGGACCTGATGGGCCACGTTCTCGATGGGCCTCACCGTGATGGCGAGCTCGAGGTCGTCGCCGCTCTTCACGACCTCGCGGCCGCTCTCCTCCCAGCCGATCCGGAAGGCGTGGATCCGGAGCGTCTTCGCGTCCGCAGCGAGGTCGGGGGAGGCGAAGCTCCCGTCCTCGACGCTGAACACCGAGGTCGTCGCCGGGGCGCCCCCCGGCACGTCGATGTTGATGCGCACGAAGGGAACGGGCTTTCCCGCGGTGTCGCGGACGTGACCCCTCACGACGGCGGCGAGGGCCGCGCTGCTCACGCAGAGTGCCCCGAGGCACCCGGCGAGCGCGACGAGCGTCCGTCTCACGAGTTCACCATCTCGACGACGGCGTTGTAGAGGTGGCGGGGCGACATCTCGCCGTCGCCCATCACGACGTCGGTCATGCCGCCCGATTCGAGCCCCGCCTGGGACTCCGCGAGCGTGACCGTGTCTTCGCGGAAGGCGTCGCGCAGCTGGATCTTGCCGTGTTCTTGGGAGAGCAGATCCGAGGGCTTCTCGGGAGCCACGAAGTTGATGCTCCCGATCCAGCGGGTCCTGTTCACGGCGATCGGCCAGAACTCGTGGCCGTAGTAGCCGCCGATGAAGGGGTCGACCAGCAGGTTGGGGAAGAAGCCGTGACAGTCGAATGCGAAGTAGGGGTCGTTGTCGGGGTTGCAACCCGGGAACTGGTTACCCGACTCCTCGCCACCCGCGGCGTACCAGCTCGAGCCCTTGGTGCGCACCCAGACCTCGAGGGGGTCGGGCTCGTAGGTGGGCGACACCATGAAGGTGACCGAGCGATTGCCGCCCTCGTGGAGCCGGATCGAGGTGGGACGGCAGTGCGGGTTCACCGGGCCGTTGAACGCGATCGGGATCGTGGCCGCGTGCACGGTCTGCACGTGGTAGCCCTCCTGGAAGGCGTCGATCGCGACCTTCCAGTTGACGTCGATCGTCGCCGTCCAGATCCCGCGCTTCACGATCTTCTCGAAGGGGAAGTCCTTCAAGAGCTCGGCGTGGGGGCGGATCTGCTCGATCAGCGTCTCGCGGGGCTCGGGGTCGACGTTGATGAAAATGAAGTCCTTCCACACCGCGCAGTGCACGGGACGCAGCCCGCGGGTCTCCTTCTTCAGGTCGACGAACTGGCCCTCGTCGGGGACGTCTACCAGGCTGCCGTCGGTGCCGTAGACCCAGCCGTGGAAGCGACAGGTGAAGTACTTGCGCTTGTTCGTGTCCCAGTTCTCGAAGTCCTCCCAGCACACCTTGGTGCCTCGGTGCTGACAGGCGTTGTAGAAGGCGCGCACCTCGCCGTGGTCGTCGCGGCAGATGATGAAGGAGGGGAAGGCGCCGTCCTTCTTGGTGCGCACCGCCTCGATCACCTGCACGAAGTAGTCGCCCGGGTTGCGGATACGCTCGGCGCGGCCCACGTAGAGCCACTTCTTCTTGAAGATCTTCTCGCGCTCGGCCTCGAAGAAGTCCTCGGAAACGTAGGGCTCGATCGAGAGCGGCCCCATGTCGACCTCGGGGTAGCGGGCCTGGACGGGGTGGCTGTCGAAGTCGGGCAGACGCGGGTCGGGCTTGAAGTCGTGGCTGACGCTCATGGCTCTCTCGTTTGGCTGTGGCGTGAACGGGACGGCGAAGACGGCCCGGGGGCTCAGTCCTCGAGGATGCGGATCGGGTCCGCGGGGGAGATGATCCGCAGCTCCTCCGGCGGGACCGAGTTGGGGACGTCGGGCTCGCGGTAGACCATGGTGGCGGGCATGATCTCCATCACCATCTGACCGAGACGCAGCAGCCGGGCAGCGGGGGCGGGCATCGCGTCGAGCGGGTAGCGGTCGATGTACTCGCAGAGGTCGTCGAGCCGGGGGAAGACGGCGTTGTGGAAGGCGTCGAGCTCGTCCATCGTGCGCCGGATCCGGAAGGCGTTGCGCTCGGCTTCCGAAGCCAGCACCCAATCGGCGGCATAGGGCTCGAGATCGGCGAATTCGCTCGGCAAAAGCGAGTCGGGTCGGGACATCGGTCACTCCTCCCTGGCGGCCCGCGCGGGGACCGGGATCCTAGCACCGGGCCCGCGCGTCTTCGCACACCACGCCGCGCTCCGGTCGAGGCGTCTCGCTTCGACGTCGCTCGGACCCGGCGCGGTCCCTGAACGCAGCGTCGTCGCGTCGAGTCGGCGGCTGTCGCGGGCCTCTCGGCGTTGGTAGCGTCCTTTGCGGGTCGGGAGACCCCGGAGGAGCACGATGCCGGTGGAACGAGTCGACGTCGATACGCTGGTCGTCGGCGCCGGGGCGATGGGAATGGCCTTCGCCGACGTGGTGCTCCACGAGCAACCCGGCGAGACGATCGCGATGGTCGACCGTCACCCGCGGCCGGGCGGCCACTGGAACGACGCCTACCCCTTCGTCTCGCTGCACCAGCCGGCGGCCTTCTACGGGGTGAACTCCGAGAAGTTCGGGGACGGCGGCTCGGCGCTGGCCTCGGGAGCCGAGGTGCTCGCCTACTACGAGCGGGTGATGAAGAAACTCCGCGCGACCGGCCGGCTGCGCTTCTTCCCGATGTGCGACTACCGCGGGGACGGGCAGGTGGTGTCGCACGTCGACGCGGGGCGCGAGATCGAGGTCGTGGCGAAGCGCAGGGTCGACGCGACGTACATGAACGTGCGGGTGCCCTCGATCCAGAAGCCGGGCTACGAGGTCGAGGAGGGGGTGTCCTTCATCCCGCTGAACGAGCTCCCGAAGGTCCGCGAGCCCTACGACACCTACTGCGTGGTGGGCGCCGGGAAGACGGGAATCGACGCCGTGCTCTTCCTGCTCTGGCAGGGGGTCGCCCCCGAGCGTGTGCGCTGGGTGATGCCCAACGACGCCTGGCTCTTCGACCGGGCGCAGATCCAGCCGGGGCGGAACTTCAAGGATGGGCTCTTCACCCAGCTCGAGGTCTTCGCGACGAGCTCCACCGTCGACGAGGTGTTCGACACCCTCGAGGCGACGAAGCGTCTCTACCGGATCGATCCGGGCGTGCGCCCGAGACGCTGGCGGTGCTCGACGGTGAGCCTCGACGAGCTCCACCTGGTGCGCGGCGTGGACGACGTCGTCCGCCAGGGTCGGGTCCAACGCATCACACCCGACGCCCTCGTGCTCGAGGGCGGCGCGGTGCCCAGCCGTGGCAAGACGCTCTACGTCGACTGTAGTGCCGACGGCCTCGCCCAGCGCCCGCCGGCGCCGATCTTCGACGGAGCGCAGCTCACGCTGCAATCGGTGTCGATGTGTCAGCAGGTGTGGAGCGCAGCCGTGATCGCCCACGTCGCGGGTCTCGCCGCGAGCGACGCCGAGAAGAACGCGATGTGTCGCGTGGTCCCCCACCCGATGGTGCCGGTCGATCTCATCACGTGTATGCGGGACACGCTGCTGAACCTCGTCGATTGGATGCCCAAGATGGGTCGCTGGGTGTTCGGTAGCCGGCTCAACCTGGCCCACCACGAATCGTGGGTCGACATCCTGTTGGCCAATTGGAAGCTCCGCCGACAGCTCCCGGCGATCCTCGGCGGGGCGGAGCGGATCCTGGCCCACCACGAGCGGGAGAACACGGCATGACGAGCTCCAAGGAGATCCGACAGCGTCTCGACCACCCGGTGATCGACTCGGATGGTCACTGGCGCGAGTTCGAGCCGATCGCGATGGACTACCTCCGCGACGTCGCCGGCGCCGAGGTGGTGGAGCGCTGGACCAGCCGCGTGCGCGCCCTCGGACAGGGCTCCTTCGCCGCGATGAGCCGCGAGGAGAAGTTCGACCGGCGCGCCGGTCAGCCGCCGTGGTGGGCGCTCGGCAGCCCGAACACCCTCGACAACGCCACCTCGTTTCTGCCGCGGCTGCTCTACGAACGGCTGGACGACATGGGGATCGACTTCGCGATCCTCTATCCCTCGAGCTCGCAGCTCTTCGCGCCCTATCTGGGGGACGAGGAGCTGCGCCGCGGCGGCTGCCGCGCCTTCAACCGCTACGCCCACGAGACCTGGGCCGAGTTCTCCGATCGGGTGACGCCGATCGGCGTGATTCCGATGCACACCCCGGGCGAGGCGATCGAGGAGCTCGAGCACTGTAGGGGTCTGGGGATCAAGGCCGTGGCGCTCGGGAGCCTGGCGCGGCGGGCGATCCCCGCGGCAGAACGTCAGGGCGTGAGCCGGCGCTACGCCTGCTGGCTCGACGTGCTCGGGATCGACAGCGACCACGACTACGACCCGGTCTGGGCCAAGTGCGAGGAGCTCGGCTACCCCGCCACCTTCCACTCCGCCGCGGAGAACTACGGGTTGCGCAACTCGCCCACCAACTTCGTCTACAACCACATCGGCCACTTCGCGGCCGCGGGGCACGCGGTGGCGAAGGCGCTCTTCCTCGGAGGGGTGACACAGCGGTTCCCGAAGATGAAATTCGCTTTTCTCGAAGGCGGCGCCGCCTGGGCCTGCAGCCTCTACGCGGATCTGCTCTCCCACTGGGAGAAGCGCAACGGGCAGGTGATCGAGGCGCTCAACCCCGCGAACCACGACGCCTCGCGGCTCACCGAGCTGGTGAAGCAGTACGGGAGCGACGAGATGGTGCGTCGCTGGCCCGAGTTCCAGCAGGTGATCCTCGGCGGGATGGGGAGCGCGATTCCCGACGAGCTCGACGACTTCGCGGCGTGTGGCATCGCGAGCCCCGACGATCTGCGCGAACGCTTCGTCCCACCCTTCTTCTTCGGCGCCGAGGCCGACGACCCGACCCTGCAGTTCGCCTTCGACGACCGGGTCAACCCGATGGGGGCGAAGCTCGGCGCGATCCTGAGCTCCGACATCAGCCACTTCGACGTCCCCGACATGACCGAGGTGCTCGAAGAGGCCTGGGAGCTCGTGGAGGAGCGCGGTATGAGCGAGGCCGATTTCCGCGACTTCGCCTTTGGCAACGCGGTGCGACTGTGGTCGAGTCTGAACCCGGCGTTCTTCGACGGCACCGTCGTCGAGTCGGCGGTGCGCGCGGAGCAGGGTCGGGTCTGAGGGCCCCTTGCGGCACGAAGCGATCGCGGGTCGGCTCGCTCAGGCGAACTTCGGAGCGACTTCCTCGAGAAAGGTCTGGTAGGCGTCCCAGTCCACCGGCGGCCGGAAGGCGATGTTGAGCCCCTGCGCACCGGCGCGCTCGAACTCGCCGATCCGATCGACCGCCTGTTGGGCGGAGCCCAGCAGCAGACCACCGGTGCCCAGGTGGGCGAGCTCGGCCTTGCGTGTCTCCATCACGTTCGGGTCGTCGGACAGGTAGAAGCCGACGTTCACCGTGCGGGTGATCTCGGCGGGGTCGCGGCCGATGGCCTCGCAGGCGCGATCGAGGGTCTCCATCCGCTCCGCGAAGGTTTCGGGGGAGAGGTAGGGCGTGTTGAATCCGTCGGCGTAGCGCGCGGCGAGCCGTGGCGTGCGTTTCGCGCCCTGCCCCCCCACCCAGATACGCAGGTTGGGGTTCAGCGGTTTCGGGCCACACACCGCACCGTCGAGCTGGTAGTAGCGGCCCTCGAAGGTGGTCTCGTCGTCGCGAAGCAGCGAGCGCACCACCTGGAGCGCTTCCTCGAGCTGGTCGAGACGCCGGGGTAGCGGCGGGAACGCGTAGCCGAACTCGCGGAACTCCTCTTCGAACCAGCCGGCGCCGAGGCCGAGCTCCGCGCGGCCCCCCGAGAGATGGTCGATGGTGACCGCCGCTTTGGCGACGAGGGCGGGGCTGCGAAACAGGGCGCAGAACACGAGACAGCCGACCCGCAGACGCTGGGTGGTGGCCGCCAGCGCGGTCATCGACGCCACGGCCTCGAAGCAGGTGTCGCCACGCTCCCGGAGTGGGTTCGCGTAGAGGTGGTCCCAGACCGACGCCCAGTAGAGACCGCCTTCGTCCGCCATGCGCCAGATCTTTTGCAGGTCGCCGATCGAGAGATTCTGGGGGCCCGTGTGGATTCCGAGCTGGATGGCCATGGGTGCGTCCTCCGCGGGAGCCGAGCGTAGCTCGACGGGTCCGGGCTCAGCGGTAGGCGCCCATCGGGTCGTCGCGCAGACGCTCGCGGAGCCGATCGAGGCCCTGACGGGCTTCGTCTTCGAGGGTGGGGACGCTGAGGGCGGCGATCCGCTCCTGCGCCTGGACGACCCAGCGCTCCGATTCCGCGCGGTCGCCAATCCGTCGCGCGAGCTCGCCGAGGAGGGATTCGGACCGCCACAGCACCGGGGGGTACCCGATCGCGGAGGCGATGCGGTGGGCGTCCGCCAGCGCCTCGCGCGCGTCGTCGCGCTGGTCCATCACCAGGAGCGCCCGGCCGCGGAGTTCGAGCGCGCGGGCCTCGAGCTTGCGCGCACCGTGGGCCCGCGCCGTGACGAGCTCCCCGTCGGTCCATTCGAGGGTCGCGTCGGGCTGGCCTTGCGCGAGGACGAGCCGGCCCATCGCGTCCTGGATGTGCATCGAGTAACGCCAGCGCATCCACGGGTCGTCGTCGGCGCGGAAGCTCTCGCGCACCGAAGCGAGCTGGTCCTCACCGGCGGCGAGCTCGCCCATCGCGATGCGGTTGCAGGCGAGGTTGACCGCGGCGTTGCCGTAGATCTCGGGCGCCCCCGGTACGAGACCGAGCTTCACCATCTCTTCGGCGAGCTCGGTGGACTTCTGGTTGAAGCGCAGGGCGCGGTCGTCGCGTCCCGTCTCCGCGAGGGCCCAGCCGAGGGTGTTGAGCAGCCGGGTCTGGAACGCGCGGTCGCCGATCCGCTCGCAGAACTCGACCTGCTCGCGCAGGTCGCGGAGCGCGCGCCCGTAGTCCCCCATACAACAGGCCGCCTTCCCGATGAACCAGGCGCTGATGATCGTGAGATAGGGAGAACGTCGGCGTCGGGCGATCTCGATGGCGTTCTCCTGGAGCCGGAGCGATCGGGGGAAGTCGCCGCACCAGTCGACGGCCTCGCCGAGCATCGTCTGCGACATCGAGCAGAGCTCCTCGTCGGCCTCGCTCTGCACCAGGATCTTCTCGGTGTCTTCGGTTCGCACCCCCTCGGTTCCCCGGGTGACGACATGGCTGAACGCGGCGATCAGCATCGCGCGCGCTTCTTCGGTCTCGCGCCCCGAGGCCTTTGCAGCTTCGCTTCCCCGGTCGCGGTACCTCTGGGCGCCCACGTAGTCGTGGCTCCAGAGCGCCCACAGGGCGGCCGAGTGCAGGTAGCGGGAGCGGTTGGTCGGGTCGTCGCTGAGCTCGGCCGCGAGGGAGTACGCCTCGCAGGAGGCGCGGAATTCGCTCGCGACGCTGTAGGCCTCGCCCAGCCGCGCGGCGAACTGCTCGCGTTGCGCTTTCGACACCCGGTCTCCCAGGCGCTCGGCGATCGCGAGCGCGGCGCGCAGGTGCTCGACCGCGGCGCGGTTGGCGTAGGCGTCTGCGGCCTTCCGCGCCGCGAGGTCGTGGAAATGAAGCGCCCGCTCCCACGCCTCGCCCCGGCTGAAGTGATGCGCGAGCGCCTCGTAGTGCTCGGTGAGCCGGTCGGCGTACAGCTCTTCGATCGCGGCGCCGGCGGCACGGTGGATCTCTTTGCGCCGCTGGTGGAGCACGCTCTCGTACGCGACGTCGTGGGTGAGGGCGTGCTTGAAGGTGAACACCGCCTCGGGGAAGGCGGCTTTCTGGTAGACGAGCTCGAGGGTGCGGAGCTCCTCGACGATCGTCTCGAGGGCCTGTTGCGCCTCGCTGATCCGGTCGAGCAGACGGAGCGCGAACTCGCGGCCGATGACGGAGGCGACCTGGATCGCGCGTTTGGGCTCTTCGTCGAGACGGTCGATGCGCGCCGCGAGGACGTCCTGGACACGGTCGGGGACCCTCAGGTCCGAGAGATCCCCGACGAGCGCGGCCCGCTCGCCGTCGATCCGGATCTGCTCGCTGTCGACGAGCGATCGGGTCAGCTCTTCGATGAAGAAGGGGTTGCCCTCGGCCTTGTCCGCGATGAGCTGGTGCAGCGCGGCCTCGGAGTCCGCGGTGCGGAGCAACGCGCTGGCCATCGTCGCGGTCTCGCGTTCCGAAAGCGCCTGGAGCGCGACCCGGGTGTGGTAGCTGCGATCGCCGAGGGGCTGTGCGTAGCCGGGGCGATGGGTGAGGATCAGGAGCACCCGGTTCGAAGGGATGACCTCCGCGAGGGCCGTCAGGATCTCTTCCGAGGCGGTGTCGATCCAGTGGAGGTCTTCCAGGATGTAGACCAGGGGACGCTCGCTGGCGGCCCGCAGAAAGCGCGCCTCGAGCGCTCGTTGCATCTCGCTGCGGCGCGCGCGCGGGTCGAGCTCGTCGAGGGTGGCGTCCTCGTCGCTCGCCGGGAGCGACATCAAGCGCCGCATGTACGGGCGTGTCCACGCGAGGTCCTCGCCGATCTGGGCCTCGACGGCTCGTACCTTGTCGAGCATCGACGCGTCGTCGTCGCTCGGGTCGATACGGTAGGCGCGGCGCAACGCGTCGACGATCGGGCCGAACGCGGTGTTCTGTCCGAAGGAGCTGCAGCGTCCCTCCATCCAGTAGTGCTCGTCGCGGGCCTCTCGGGCCAGGTGGCGGTGGAACTCGTAGAGCAGACGCGATTTGCCGATCCCCGCGTCGCCGACGAGAAACACGATCTGGCCGCGCCCGTCCCGCACCGAGTCGAAGGCGTCGATCAGCAGATCGAGCTCGCGCTTGCGTCCGACGAACTCGGTGAGCCCGGCGCGGCTCTCGGCCTCGAGACGGCCCCGGGTCTGGTACTCGTCCTCGACTTCGAAGACACGGACCGGCGCCTGGCGTCCCTTCACCCGGACGTGACCGAGGTCGCGGAGCTCGAAGAAGGGCGCGACCTGACGCTGCATCGCCTCCGAGATCAAGACGGCCCCGGGAGACGCCAGCTGCTCGAGCCGCGCCGCCAGGTTGGTGGTGTCGCCGACCGCCGTGTACTCCATGCGGAGGTCGTTGCCGATCGAGCCGACGACGACGTTGCCCGAGTGGATGCCCACGCGCATCTGGAAGTCGGTGCCCAGGCTCTCGCGGACCTCGCGGCGCAGCGGCTCGAGAGCCCGCTGGACCGCGAGCGCCGCCGAGACCGCTCGCCGCGGCGCGTCTTCGAGGGCGATCGGGGCCCCGAAGAGTGCCATCACACCGTCGCCGGTGAACTGGTTCACCGTGCCCTCGAAGCGGTGCACCGCCTCGAGGATCGTCTCCATGCAGCGGTTGATGATCGTTCGCACCTGCTCGGGGTCGGCGGGCTCGGCGAGGGCCGTGAAGCCCACGACGTCCATGAACACCACCGTGACGTGTTTGCGCTCCCCCTCGATCGTGCTGCGGGTGGTGAGGATCTTGTCGGCGAGGTGCTGCGGGGTGAACTCGCGGGGATCCGGGTCGGGTGCCGGCGGGTTCTCGCCCAGCGCGCTCCCGCAACGGTTGCAGAACCGAGCGCCCGCCGGGTTCTCCGCCTCGCAAGAGGGACACACGGGAAGCAGCGCGCGTCCGCAGCCGTTGCAAAAACGCGCCTCGTCCGGGTTTTCGTGGCCGCACTCGGAACACACCACGGCCCTAGTCTACGCGCCCGTCGGCTCAGCGCGATGCCGTGGTGAGGCTCCGACGGGCCTGGCGGCGGATGTAGGCGTAGAGCGCGTCGAGCTCGCGGTCGCCGAACTCCGGGAAGCGCGGCATCCCGAGGGGCTGACGACCGTTCTTCACGACATCGGTGAAGGTCGCTTTGTCGGTGGAGATCGGCGAGGCCCGCAGGTCGGGGGCCTTCCCGCCGGACACGGCGCCGCCCCCGTGACACATCGCGCACACCTCGGAGTAGAGCGTGTGGCCCTCGTCGGCGAGCTCCTCGTCGATCGTCAAGCCCGCGACGTCGAGGGGGGTGGGCATCACCGGCGGCGGTGAGGGTGGGGTCGGGACGCTGGCGCCCAGGGCGAAGGTGAACAGCCGCCGCGGATGCGCCTTGTAGGCCCAGCCGTGCTGTGCCGCCAGCGTGCCCGAGATCGCCGGGAGCGCGCCGCCCCAGCCCACGAGGAGCGAGACGTACTGCACGCCGCCCACCGTGTAGGTGACCGGCGGGGCCGAGATCCCGGAGCCCAGCATCGTCGACCAGAGCTCGGCGCCGGTCTCGGCGTCGTAGGCCAGAAAGACGCCGTCGGCGCGGCCCTGGAACACGAGCTTCGAGGCCGTGGTCATCGTCCCCGGGTTCCAGTTCTCCGGGAGCGGGATGCTCCACGCCTTCTGCTGCTTCACCGGGTCCCAGGCGAGGAGCGCCGCGGAGCCGATGCCCGCCGGAGTGTCCTCGGTGAAGCCCTCGACTCCGACGGAGGTGCGGAAGCTCGGCGACTCCCAGGCCTTCAGGTCGATCCCGGTGTCTCGGAAGGTGCCCGGCATCTCGATGGTCGGGATATAGGCCAGCCCGGTGAGCGGGTTGTAGGACATCGCGTGCCAGCTGTGCGCCCCCACCGGCCCGGGCCAGACCTCCGCTTCGCCGTCTTCGTAGCGGGATCCGGGCACCTCGACGGGTCGTCCGGTCTCCAGGTCGATGTGGGTGGCCCAGGTCACCTTGCCGATCTTCTCGGCGGAGATCAGCCGGCCGTCCTTGCGGTCGATCACGTAGAAGAAGCCGTTCTTGGGCGCGTGCATCAGCGCCTTCACCGTCTCCCCCCCGATCTCGAGGTCGGCCAGCACCACGTCCATGTTCGAGTTGTAGTCCCAGG
>JANQRO010000074.1 GCA_028284525.1 Myxococcota bacterium
CGACGAGTCGGGCCGGGGTGACGTCGAAGGCCGGGTGCCGGGTGGCGACGCCCTCGGGCAGGATTCGCCGGCCGCCGATCTCGGCCAGCTCGGCGTGGCTGCGCTCCTCGATCGGGATGCCGGCCCCGTCGGCGGTGTCGGGGTCCAGGGTGGAGCGCGGGGCGGCGACGTAGAAGGGGATGTCGTGGGCGGCAGCGAGCACCGCCAGGGGATAGGTGCCGATCTTGTTCGCGACGTCCCCGTTGCGGGCGATCCGGTCGGCGCCGACCACCACGAGGTCGATCTCGCCCCGGGCCATCAGGTGGCCCGCCATCGAGTCGGCGATCACGGTCACCGGAATCTCGTCGCGGGCGAGCTCCCAGGCCGTGAGCCGGGCGCCCTGCAGGAAGGGGCGGGTCTCGTCGGCAACGACCTCGACGCGCCGCCCCGCCTCGACCGCGGCGCGCACCACCCCGAGGGCCGTGCCGTAGGCCGCAGTCGCGAGGGCCCCGGCGTTGCAGTGGGTGAGCAGCCGGGCGCGCGCGGGCACGAGACACGCGCCGTGGCGGCCGATCGCGCGGCAGGTCGCGGCGTCCTCCTGGAGGATGCGCTGGGCCTCGGCCAACGCGGCGGCGGCGCGATCCGCGGCGGACGCGCCCTCGCACACGTCGCGCATTCGACCGAGGGCCCAGAAGAGGTTGACCGCGGTGGGCCGGGTCGCGGCCAGCCGATCGAAGGCGCCCTCGAGGACACTCGCACCGTCCGCCGCGGCGGCGAGGGCGACGCCAAAGGCCGCGGCGCAGCCGACCGCCGGGGCACCCCGTACCGCCATCTCTTCGATCGCCCGGGCGACCGACTCCACGTCGCGGAGCGCCAGGTAGGTCTCCATCTCGGGCAGACGGCGCTGGTCGAGCAGCGCGAGATGGTCGCCCTCCCAGCGCATCGTGAACCAGGGAGCCCGCCCCCTCACTTGCGACGTCCCGAGCCCAGGAGCCCCTCGAGGGCGTCGAAGATCTGCCGTCCGCTCCCCTCTCCGAGACGTTCGTCGATCTCGCGCTCGAGCTCGGATTGCCGCTCGCGGACCTCGTCGACCGGCGCGTCGGACCCGGGATCGCCTTCGCGCCCGTCGCGATCGCTCCCGCGCAACGCGGCCACCCAGGCCAGCGCGGCCTCGGGGGGCACCGAGACACGCGGCCGGCTCACGGTGCCGCGAATGCCGGCCAGGGGAATCACGCGCCGGGTGCGGCGCACCGGGGTCGCCCCGCTCTCGTCGAGCTCGAAGAGCGTCAGGTCCCCGTCCAGGTCGAGGTCTCCCTCGGCGAGCCCGACACTCCCGCGGAGGTCGATCTGGTAGAGCCGGTAGACCAACCGCAGGTCGCGCGTGTGGGCGCGCCCTGCGCGCAGGTCGAAGCTCCCGGCGAGCGAGTCGAACTCGTCCTCGTAGAAGCGTTGCAGGGTGCTTCCCCCGAAGAGCTGACCCGCCACGAGCGCCGTCTCCGCCAGGGGGCCGATCGACTCCGTCGCGGTGCGCAACAGCGAGACCCCGCGCAGCTGGCCGGGCGCGATCTCGAGCGCCACCCGTCCGGCGAGCGCGTCGAGGAGCGCCGCG
>JANQRO010000084.1 GCA_028284525.1 Myxococcota bacterium
CGCCAGTCGCGCTCGCCGCACCGGTGCAACGCTTCGATGGCGACACAGAGCTCGAGGGCCGGGCCCGGACAGGCCACCCGTCCCAGCTCGTGTTGCAGCACCGCGAGCCCGAGATAGCCGAGGCCCGCGCCGCCTTCGTCCTCCGGGAGCCAGAGCCCGAGATAGCCGAGCTCGGCGAGGGTGGCGTAGAGCGCCTTGGGTGTGCCCTCGGGGTCGTCCTCCATGACGGGGCGTGTCGTCTCGAGGGGCGCCTCGGCCTCCAGCAGCTCGCGGGCGGACTGACGCAGCAGGGCGTGTTCGTCGCTCAGCTCGAAACGCATGATCAGCGGGTCGGGAGCCGGAGCGCGCGTTTGGCGACGATGTTGCGCTGGATCTCGGAGGAACCCGAGTAGATCGTTCCCGCCCGACTCCACAGCAGCTCGGTGGCCCAGTCCATGTCCGGGCGTGCCCCGGGGCTCCCCCCGAAGAGCTGGGCCTCCGCGCCCAAAAGGTCGAAGGCTTCGTCGGAGAGCCGCTGGGAGTACTCCGACCAGAAGAGCTTGTCGATCGACGATTCGGGGCCGGGGGCGTCGCCGGAGGAGAGGTTGGCCATCGTGCGCAGCCCGTTGGCCCGCATCACCTCGTTGTCGACCAGCAGCCGCGCCAGACGCTCGCGCACGTCGGGCCGCCCGAGCGCGCCCCGTTCGCGCAGGCCCGCGACGAGGTCCGCCAGGTAGCGGTCGTTCTTGGCCGGGTCGGCCAACGAGGTCGCGCCCCGCTCGTAGGACAGCACGGTCATGGCGATCCGCCACCCTTCGCCGACCTCTCCGACGATGTGCTCGCGTCGCGCGAGCGCCGCGTCGAAGAACACCTCCCCGAACTCGGCGTCCCCGGTGATCTGTCGCAACCCGCGCACTTCGACGCCGGGTTGGTCCAGGGGCACCAGGAAGAAGGTGATCCCCCCGTAGCGGTCTTCGCTGTCGGTGCGCGCCAGCACGAAGATCCAGTCGGCCCAGGGGCCGAAGGTCGTCCACACCTTCTGCCCGGTGATCCGATAGTCGTCGCCGTCGGGGACGGCGCGGGTGCGCAGACTCGCGAGGTCGCTCCCGGCACCCGGCTCGCTGAATCCCTGGCACCAGAGCTCCTCGGCGTCGAGCATCTTCGGGATGAAGCGCCGCCGCTGCTCTTCGGTGCCGTGGTGGATCAACGCCGGGCCGAGCAACGCGAGCCCCAGGCCGTTCGCGACGGGCGGCGCATCGGCGCGCTGCATCTCCTCCTGGAAGATCGCCTTCTCGACGACGGTCGCGCCGCGTCCGCCCCACTCCTCGGGCCAATCCATCCCGAGATAGCCGGCGTCGTTGAGTGCGCGCTGGAAGTCGCGCCGGATCGCCACGAGCGCGTCGGCGTCGAGGGCCGGATCGGCGCACTCGAGGGACCAGGGGCGTTTGACCTGGGCGCCCAGCCAGTCTCGAAGCTCGCCGCGGAAGCGCTCGTGATCGGCCGTGAAGGCGAAGTCCACCCTAGAGCGCCTTGAGCTTTTCCATGACGTCGTCGGGGAGACGACCGAGAAGGCCGCCCGGTTGGATGAGCTCGATGATGTTGCCGTCGGGGTCGCGCACGAAGATCTGACCGACCTCGCGGCTCAGCTCGACGAACTCCGCTCCGCACTCGCGCAGCCGCGCGATGGCCGCGTCGTAGTCCTCGATCTCGAAGGCCGAGTGGTTGGCGATCGGTGTGAGCTTGGGAGACGGCGATCCCGTGTCGGCGCCCTCCGGCTTTCCGATCAGGTGGATCTGGGTCTCGCCCACGCCGTACCAGACCCCCGGGATCCCGAAGTCGGGGCGCTCGATCTCCTCGAGTCCGAGGACGTCGCCGTAGAACGACTTGGAGCGCTCGAGATCACTGACGGTGAACGAGAAGTGGTGGCCTCGGATGACGTTCACGATCGGTCCTCCGCGTGGCGGCGAGGCGGAAACGCTTCGCGCGGAGAGACTCTACCACCTCAGCCTTCGCGAGTCGGCTCCCGGAGCAGCCGCTGCACCGTGCTCGAGAAGCGGGGGTTGCGCAGGAGGCCGACCACGTCGCGGCGCTGCAGCAGGTCGGCGATCTCCGGATCGCGGGCCAGGGCGTGGAGCTCGGGGTCGTGACGCGCCCGCGCGACGCGGGGCCCGACCTCGCGGAGCACCTCCTTCGCCCGCTCTCGGAACACACGCGGGTCTTCCGCCGCGCCGGCTTCGACCAGGCCCACGTCGGCGAGCTCGCCGCGCAGCGCCGGGTCGTGGAGGATGCCGTAGAAGCTCCCGCGGTTGAGCGCCGAATCGACCGCGCCGTTCTCGACCAGGGTCCAGAAGCCGCGATCGCCGGCGAGCTCTGCCATCCGCGGATGCTCGACGACGCGCTGCAGGCTCGTGAGCGACGTGGCGGGCTGCGCGATCATCCGCGCCGTCACCACGGCTTCGGGAGAGTCGCCGAGCACGGCGCCGAGCCCGCCACCGACGATCCGTTGGGTCATCGCGCGCAGCGGCGACGTCGCTTCGGCGCTCTGGCGGCCGGCGAACACTTCGGCCGCGTGGAGCCAGTTGGCGAGGATTCCGAGCAACAGCACCACCAGGGCTCCGCGCAGCGCGCCGAGACACGCGCCCCCGGTCCGGTCGAGGCCCGAGCGCCCGGTCTCGCGCACCCGTTCGCGGTCCCAGGCCCGCACGAAGATTCCGGCGATGCCGATCGCGATCGCCACACCGAGGAAGGCGAGGGTGCCGACCAGGGGTGCCGTGAGGAGCTGGGGCTGCCCCGTGAGTTCGGCCAGGCGCGGCCCCAAGGTCCACGCCGCGAGCGCTCCGGCGAGGTACCCGAACACGAGCCCCGCGGTCGAGAGCAGCCCGGCGACGGTGCCGCGCCAGGCACCGGCGGCGACGAAGAGGGCGAGGGTCCCGAACGCCAGGAGATCCAGCATCCCCGAGGTATCGGGTCGCCGCGAGGCGGGCCTTAGAGAGGCTCCGTCGCCGCGTCGCGGCGGGTGACGTCGCCGGGAAAGGCGCGGCCCAGGGTCTCGAGCACGGGCGGGGGCAGCACCACGGCGGCCGCCGCCGCGTTGTCGGCGAGCTGGCTCTCCCGGGTCGCGCCCACGATGGCACTCGCCACCCGCGCGTCGCGCAGACACCAGGCGATCGCGAGCTGGGCGGCGCTCACCCCGTGTCCCGCGGCGGCCTCCGCGAGCGTCGCGACCCGGGTCTCGACGGCATCGTCGAAGAAGGACTCCATGAACTGGGAGCGGAAGCCATCCGCGCCACGCGAGCCCTCGGGCCGCGCGCCGCCGCGGTACTTCCCGGTGAGCACGCCCTGGGCCAGGGCACCCCACACGACCTGGCCCACGCCGAGCGCGGCGCAGGTGTCCAGGAAGTCGCCTTCGATCTCTCGGCGCAGCAGCGAGTACTCCGGCTGGCTGGAGATCGGCGCGAACCCGCCCGTGCCCCGCGCGATCTCCACCGCGGCGGCAATCTGTTCCGCGTCCCATCCCGAGACGCCCCAGTAGCGCACTTTGCCCACGCGGATCAGGTCTTCGTAGGCGCGCACCGTCTCTTCGAGCGGTACCTCGGGGTCGAAGCGGTGGCATTGGTGGAGGTCGATGTAGTCGGTGCGCAGTCGACGCAGAGACCCCTCGACGCTGTCGAACAAGTGCTTTCGCGAGAGCCCCCGGTCGTTGGGGTCCTCCGACATCGGGAAGTAGGCCTTGGTCGCGAGGACGAGGTGGGACCGGGGGAGCGCGCTCACCGCGATCCCGAGCGCCGTTTCGGTCTGGCCTTCCGAGTAGACATCGGCGGTGTCGAAGAAGTTGATGCCGAGCTCGAACGCGCGGTGCACGAGCGCCGCACTCGCCTCGAGGTCGACCGAAGATCCCAGGGTGAGCCAGGACCCCAACCCGATCGCGCTCACCCGCAATCCGCTGTTGCCGAGCAACCGGTACTCCACCACCGGAGAGTACCCGAGGCCCGCTGGCCTAGACTCTCGACCTCCTTGGCTGCGACGGCCGCTCGGCGTCGTCGGGAGGGGACACCGCGGTGCTACAGCTGCGCTACGACACGCCCCGGGAGTGGTGCGAGGTCGCGCGTCGCGACGTCGGGGCCCTGCTCGTCGATCACGCGCACCTCGAGAAGAAGGCGGCGGGCACCGCGGTGACACTGCTCTTTCGCTATCCCGCCGAGCACCGGCTGCAGGGGCCCCTCGCCGAGCTCGCGCGCGAGGAGCTCGAACACTTCGGCGTCGTCCTCGCCGAGCTCGAGCGACGGGGCATGACGCTGCGACGTCAGCGGGCGAGCGCCTACGCGGGGCGCCTGCACCGCGCGGTACGCGCCGGGGAGCGCGACCGCCTCCTCGACACGCTGCTCGTCGCGGCGCTGATCGAAGCGCGGAGTTGTGAGCGCTTCGCGCTCCTCGCCGACGAGTTCGCGGAGCACGACACCGCCCTCGCCGCGCTCTACCGCGCCTTGCTGGCCTCGGAGGCCCGGCACCACGGGATCTACCTGCGCCTCGCGGACGAGGTCGACTCGCCGCAGACGGCGCGGGCGCGGCTCGACGTCCTCGCCGAGCGCGAGGCGCGCGTGGCGCGCGAGCTCGTGGAGCGCGCGGGGCGCCCGGGCGCCCCGGTGCGCCTACACGGCTAGGCGAGTTCCTCGCGCAGGGCGGCGAGGAGCCGGTCGACCGGCTCGGGCCGCGCGTTCTCGCCCATCAGTCCGATCCGCCAGATCTGGCCGGCCAGCTTGCCGAGCCCGGCGCCCACCTCGATCCCGTGGCGCTCGAGCAGACGGTTGCGCAACTCGGCCTCGACCGGCTGGACCGCCTCGGGGAGTCGCACGGCGTTGAGCATCGGCAGGCGGTGGGGAGCGTCGACGAGGGGCTCGAAGCCCAACGGGGCGAGCCCCTCCAGCAGCCGCCGCGACGCCTCCCGGTGGCGGCGCTCGCGGGCCTCGAGGCCCTCCGCGTCGACCCGTCGCAGCGCCTCGGCGAGACCGAGGACCGCGCTCACCGGGGCGGTGTGGTGGTAGATCCGATCGCCGCTCCCGAAGTACCCGTCGAGGAGCGACAGGTCGAGGTACCAGACCGGAACGGGACGCGTCCGCGCCGTGATCCGTTCGAGGACGCGAGGCCCAAAGGAGGCCGGGGAGAGTCCCGGCGGGCAGGCGAGACACTTCTGGGTGCCGCTGTAGGCGGCGTCGATCCCCCAGGCATCGAGGGTGAGCGGGAGACCGGAGAGCGACGTCACGCAGTCGAGCACGACGAGCGCGCCGCGCTCGCGGCCCGCCCGGGCGATCGCCTCCACCGGTTGGCAGACCCCGGTCGAGGTCTCGGCGTGGACGAAGGCCACGACGACCGGCTCCACCCGCGCGATCGCCGCCGCCATCTCCTCGGGGTCGAGGACGGTCCCCGGCTCGCTTTCGACCCGGGTGACGTCGGCGCCGTAGCGACGCGCCACCTCGGCCATCCGCTCGCCGAACACCCCCTGGATCCCCACGACGACCCGGTCCCCCGGCTCGACCGTATTGGCGAAGCACGCCTCCATCCCCCCGCTCCCGGTCGTCGACAGCGGGAGCGTCATCGGGTTGGTGGTGCCGAAGAGGCCCCGCAATCGGCTCTGCACCTCCTCGAGGACGGCGTGGAAGGCGGGGTCCATGTGACCCACGAGGGGAGAGGCCATCGCGCCGAGGACGTCGGGATGGACGTTGGAGGGGCCGGGGCCCAGAAGGAGTCGGTCGGGGAGTGAGATCGGCATGGGCGCCGGAGAGTACCGTCGTTCGCGCGAGCGGCACCCCGGGTGCCGCTTGGCTCCGGATCGGAATTCGCGACACTCGGCAGCTCCGGCGCGGGCGGTGGGCCCCGTGCTGCGCGCTCGGCTCCGAGCGCGTCGCGAAGACCGGAACCCGGCGAACGAGGAGAAGGAGGCACGTAGCGTGGCCCGTTCGACGCGCCGCAAGACCGCCGCAAGCCGCCGTCGCGGGGGCGGCGGACCGACGACGCTGCGGCGCGGCGCGCTCCTCGTGGCGGGTCTCGCCCTCGCCGTCGCCGCGCTCTACGCATTGCTGACCCTGCGACCCGCCGAGCCCGGTGACCCCGGGCGCACCGGAGAGCACATCGACGACGCATCCCGCGCCGAGCTCGAGTCGGTGCTGCGCGATGCGGCGGACTGAAGTGAGAGCCCGCACCCGCGAGCACTACGAGGTCGAGGAAACCGAGCGGCTGGCGCCCTGGGCGGCCCACAGCGGAGCGTCCCGTGGCCGGGTCGCCCGCGAAACGCCCCACCGCTATCGCACCGCGTTCCAGCGCGACCGCGACCGCATCGTCCACGCCCGGGCCTTCCGACGTCTCGAGTACAAGACCCAGGTCTTCGTCCACCACGAGGGCGACCACTTCCGCAACCGGTTGACCCACACCCTCGAGGGCGCGCAGATCGCTCGGACCATCGCGCGCGCCCTGCGCGCGAACGAGGACCTCGCCGAAGCGATCGCGCTCGCCCACGACCTCGGACATCCCCCCTTCGGGCACGCCGGCGAGCGGGTGATGAACGAGCTCCTCGAGGGAGCCGGCGGTTTCGACCACAACTGGCAGACGCTGCGGATCGTGGACCTCCTCGAAGAGCGCTATCCCGAGGCACCGGGTCTCAACCTCAGCTACGAGACCCGCGAGGGCGTGCTGAAACACGGGGTGTACTTCGACCACCCGCTCCCGCTTCCCGCGCTCGGCGCCCAGCCTTCCCTCGAGGCGCAGATCGCCGACCTCGCCGACGAGATCGCGTACATCAACCACGATCTCGACGACGGGTTGCGCGCCGGGTTGATCGACGAGTCCCAGCTCGAGCCCTTTGCGCTCTGGGCCGAAGTCGCGGAGCAGCTGCGCCGGGCGATCCCGACGGCGGAGCCCCGGGTGCGGCGTTCCCGTCAGATCGCCACGTTGATCGACGCGCTGGTGAGCGCCGCGATCGATCACAGCTCCGCTCGGGTCGCCGACGCGGCGCCCGCCGATCTCGATACCCTCCGCCGACACCCGGAGCGCTTCGTCGGTCTGCCCGCCGAACGCGCCCGGGAGCTGCGCGAGCTCAAGCTCTTCCTCTACGAGAACCTGTACTATCACCCGACGGTGAAGGCGATGACCGACGACGCCGAACAGGTGTTGCGCGCCCTGTGGACGGCGTACTGTGCCGACCCGGCTCGGCTGCCCGAGGCGGCGCGCGTGCGGATCGGCGCGGAGGGCGAACGCCGCGCGATCGCGGACTACCTGGCGGGGATGACCGACCGCTTCGCCCTCGCCGAACGCGAGCGCCTGGGCGACACCCCCTCGTGAGCGAGACGCTCCAAGTGGCCCTGTCGACGGCACCCGACCACGCGACGGCCCTCGCCGTGGCGCGCTCGCTGGTGTCCGAACGGCTCGCAGCGTGCGTGAACCTGGTGCCGCGGATCACATCGGTGTACCGATGGGAGGGCGCGGTGGAGGAGGACGAAGAAGTGCTGCTGGTGGTCAAGACGCGGGCGGACCGGGCCGAGCGCCTCTGCGCTCGGATCGTCGAGCTCCACCCCTACGACGTCCCCGAGGTGATCCTGCTTCCCGTCGCGGGGGGAGCGGAGGCGTACCTGGACTGGGTCCGCGCCGAGAGCCAGGAGGACACCCGATGAGCCTGGCCAGCGCCCTCGAGTCGGCGGCGGCCGCGCTGCCCAAGGCGGAGGCCGTGATCCGGCCCGCCAACGGGGACCCGCGGCGCGTGCTCGACGGCCTCGACGACGATGCCGCCGGGGAGGTGCTGGCGTGGCTCGTCGAGCACGACCCGAGCGCGGGCGAGGAGCTCCTCGCGAGCTGGATCGAAGACGAGCGCGGCGCGGCCTTGCTCGCCGAGGTGGACCCGGCCCCGTTCTCCAAAGCGGCGCGGAAGGTGCTGCGCCGGGCTCGCCACCGGCTGCGCTCCCGGGGCGTCGAGGTCTCGGAGCCCACCGCCGAGGTGACCGCCACGCTGCCCGAGCTCGAAGACAGCCTGGGCGGCGCGTTTCTCTCGTTCCCGGATCCGAGCGGTGCACAGATGGCCCTGCGGGTCGAGGCGCGGCCGGGCGGTGGAGCGCGGATCCTGCACGCCGTCTTCGACTTCGAGCGAGGGGTCCTGGAGTTCCGGGCCCACGACGCGAACCGCTCTCAGGGACGGCGTCTGCTGCGCGAGCTCGGCCAGAGCGGCCAGGGTGGGTTCGCAGCGATCCGCCCAGAAGCCTGGGCCGCGCTCCTGGCCCGGGCGGCCGAGGCCCAGCCCGACGATCGACCGCTCCCCATGGCCTACGCCGAGTCGCGCGCCCGGTGGGACGCCTCGGCGGAGATCCCGGCTCCCGCGGCGGGGGAGGCGGAAGCGGAAGGCGACGGCGCCGCGCTGCGGCGCGCGGTGGAATGGGTCCAGGAGGGCCGCCTCGGCCCCTGGCCGCCGCGCCGCG
>JANQRO010000103.1 GCA_028284525.1 Myxococcota bacterium
TGCACGGGAATCCGCTGGAACCCGCCGCCCTCTGGCAGCCGCTCGCGCAACAACGCCAACCAACGGTCCCGCGGCGGTCCGGGCGGCGCGCGGAGCACCACACCGCCGAGCGCCGGCGGGTCGACCGCAAACAGCGATACCGCCATCGCCGCGTCGTGCCACGGATCGGTCTCGCGGTCGGCGATGGCGATCACGACGCGAAGGTCTCCTCGAGGGCGCGCGCGACACGTGCCGTCGATCCAGCGTCGTCCAAGGGATCGCGTCGAAGACGATGACGCAGCGCGGCCGGAGCGACACGACGCAGGTGCGCGGCGCCGACCCGGTCTTCGTCCTCGAGCGCGGCGAGCGCGCGCGCAGCGCGCATCATCACGAGCTCCCCGCGCAACCCGTCGGTGCCCAGACGCATGCACAACTGCGCGACGCGCTCGCGCTCGTCGTCTTCACAGCGCACGCTCGGAAGACGCTCTCGCGCGTCGGCGATCTGACGCCGGAGCCGGCCGTCGCGACGCTTCCACTTCCTGGCAAAAGCCACCGGATCCTGCTCGTAGGCGTCGCGCAACCGCACGATCTCGACGCGGGTGGCCAGATCGCGAGGCGTCTCGATCTCCACCGAGAGGCCGAAGCGGTCGAGCAGCTGGGGCCGCAGTTCTCCCTCTTCGGGATTGCCACTCCCGACCAACACGAAGCGCGCTGGATGTCGGACGCTCAGCCCCTCCCGCTCGACGACGTTTTCGCCCGATGCGGCGACGTCGAGCAGGAGATCCACGAGGTGGTCGTCGAGGAGATTGACTTCGTCGATATAGAGGAACCCGCGGTTGGCGCGCGCGAGGAGCCCGGGCTCGAAGACCTTTTCACCCGCCGTCAGCGCACGCTCCAGGTCGAGCGCTCCGACGATCCGATCCTCGGTGGCGCCGAGCGGGAGGTCGACCACAGGTACCGCTTCGAGACGGCCCTTGAGGGGCTCAGAGCGCGAGGCGTGCCGACACCCCTCGCAACGCGGCGCTCCGTCCTCGGGGTCGCAGTGGTACGCGCAGCCCGCCGCGACGCGGATCTTGGGCAACAGGGCCGGCAGGGCGCGCACGGCCGTCGACTTGCCCGTCCCGCGGTCGCCAAAGACGAGGACCCCGCCCACCGACGCGTCGACCGCCGCGATCAGGAGCGTCTGCTTCATTTCCTCCTGGCCGACGATCGCAGAGAAGGGGTACGGGGTGCTCATCCCCGAGGCCTCGCTCCGGGTGCGGCGCGTCGCGCGAGCCACCACAGCGTCGCGACGTGGGCGACCAGGCTGACCTGGAGCGCCGCCGCCACCGCGGGGAGCTCGGCCCCCGCGACGTGGAGACGCAGCGCCGCGACGAGCCCCGCGCCCGACACGAGATAGAGCAGGAACGGCAGGGTCCACGAACGCATGCCCCACCGGGCGAGAAGCCACGCGATGGAGAGAAACTCGACCACCAGGAGGACGAGGATACCGTCGAGGATCACGGGGGAAAAGCTCAGGAGCGTCTCCGCGCGTTCGAGTCGTCCCGCCTCGAGGATCAGCGGAAGGGCCCGTTGCGAACCACCACCTCGTAGTTCAGGTACGCCGCGAGCGAGACCCACAGCAGGTGGGGGATCAGCAACCCCGCAGCGCGCGGCGCGGGTCTCCACAATACGCCGATCAACACCAGCACGGACAGCCAGAGCGTCGCGACCTCGGCAAGCGCCCAATCCGGTCGGCGCAACGTGAAGAACGCCGCGCTCCACAATACATTGAGAACCGCGTTGATGAAGAAAAGCGAGATCACACGTGAGCGTTCGCGGTGGGTGCGCGCCGCGCCGTAGCCGAGAACGGCGGACCACACCGTCAGCGCGTAGATCAGCGTCCACACCGGCGCGAAGAGCCAATCGGGAGGGGTGAGCGGGGACTTGTCCAGACGCTGGTACCAGGGCCCCGTGGCGGGCGCGGCGCCGCC
>JANQRO010000239.1 GCA_028284525.1 Myxococcota bacterium
CGTCGCTGACCACGCCCCGGGTCCAGGCCTTGTCGACGGAGAGCGAGAGCGTGAGGGCGTCCGAGCCGAGCCGCGGGATGCCGAACATCTCGAGCAGCACCGGCGCCCACGCCTCGCGATTCCTCGTGTCGCGCCCCTCGGCGATCGAGAGCGCGGCGTCGACGGGCGGCTCGCCGGCTTTCAACAGGTCGTGGGGGCGCCCCAGCCGGACGGGGCGGTGGCCGAGGCGGCGGAAGGCGGTCTCGAGGAGCTCCAGCGTTTCGAGGGGCTCGTACTCGGCGTCGAAGTCGGGGGGATCGCCCGCTCGGGGCGGTACGCCGCCGAGCAGCTCGTACACCAGGCCGATCGCAAGGGACGCCATCGGCGCAAACATAAAGCGCGGCGAGAGCAGCCGCCGCTGTCGGTTCGTGGCACCGTTGCGCGATGCCCGACCGCGACCCGGCGCCCACCCCGTCTCCCGCGCCCGGATCCGCAGGCGGATGGATGGGCTGGCTCGAGCGGCTGGGCAATCGGCTCCCCCACCCCGTGACCCTGTTCGCCGCCGGAGCCTTCGGCGTGATGGTGCTCTCCCAGGTCGCGGTGAGCCGGGGCTGGTCGGTCGAGAGCGCCGAGGGACGGGTGGAACCGGTGAGCCTCCTCGACGCCGACGGGCTCTACTGGGCGCTGTCGAGCAGCGTCGACAACTTCAAGAACTTCCCCCCGCTGGCCATCGTGCTCGTCGGGATGCTGGGCATCGGGCTCGCCGAGCGAAGCGGCTTTCTGCCGACCTTGCTGCGGGCGTCACTCTCGCGGGTGGCGCCGGCCCTCCTCACCCCCTTGGTCTTCTTCGTGGGCGTCCTCTCCTCGCTCACCCTCGACGCGGGCTACGTCGTGCTCCCGCCGATCGCCGCGAGCCTCTACGCCGGCGCGGGCCGCTCCCCACTGGTCGGCATCGCCGTCGTCTTTGCCGGGGTGTCGGCGGGCTTCAGCGCCAACCTCTGGGTCACCGGCCTCGACCCGATGCTCGCCGGCCTGAGCACCAGCGGCGCGCAGCTGGTCGACGCGGAATACCGGGTCGCCGCCACGGCCAACGTGTGGTTCCTGCTGGTCTCGACCTTCGTGCTGACGGCGGTCGGGTGGTTCGTCACCGCGCGCTATGTCGAGCCGGGGCTGGCGACACGCCACCCCGAGGACGGCGGCCCCCCCGCCGCGCCGGCCGACGCCGAGAGCGCCGGGCTCGGCGCGCGCGAGTGGAGCGCGCTGCGCACCGGGATCCTCGCGTTCGCCGTCACCGCCATCGTCTTCGTCGCCGCCACCTGGGTGCCCGGCGCGCCGCTCTACGGGGATGCGGGGCGCTTCCCGCGCTGGGTCGAGGCGATCATCCCCATCCTCTTTGTCTCGCTCTTCGTCCCGGGGCTCGCCTACGGGCTGCGCGCGGGGACGCTGCGCAGCGATCGCGACGTCGCCACGATGCTCGGCGACACGATGGCCTCGATGGGCCCGTACATCGTGATGGCCTTCTTCGCCGCGCAGTTCATCGCCTACTTCGCCCACTCGCATCTGGGCGAGATGCTGGCGGTGGCGGGGGGGAACTGGCTGGTGAAGATGGCGCTCCCGCCGGCGCTCCTGGTGGTGGCCTTCGTGGCCACCACGGCGGTGGCGAACCTGCTGATCGGTTCGATGTCGGCCAAGTACGCCTTCTTCGCACCGGTCTTCGTCCCGATGTTCATGCAGGTGGGGATCGCGCCCGAACTCACCCAGGCCGCCTACCGCGTGGGCGACTCGGTCACCAACGTGATCACGCCGCTCAACCCCTACCTCGTGATCATCCTCGTCCTGCTCCAGCGCTACGACCGCAGCGCGGGCTTTGGCACGCTGGTGTCGTTGATGCTCCCCTACGCGGTCGCGTTCGGCGTGGTGTGGACAGGGCTTCTCCTCGTGTGGATGGCGCTCGGCCTGCCCCTCGGGCCGGCGGGACCGCTCTGGCTCCCGGCGCCCTAAGATGACACCGGGGGGACACGCGACGTGAACGCGGCCTGGTTGGCGATCGGGGTGCTGGCGCTCTTCGCCGTGGGATACCGCTGCTACGCGGGATTTCTCGCGCGACGGGTCTTCGCGCTCCTCCCCGACGAGCCCGTTCCCTCCCGCGAGCTCGAGGACGGCGTCGACTACGTCCCGACCCCCAAACACATCCTCTGGGGCCACCACTACACCTCGATCGCGGGGGCCGCGCCGATCGTGGGGCCGGCTCTCGCGGTGATCTGGGGCTGGCTTCCGGCGCTGCTCTGGGTTGCGCTGGGGACGGTGTTCATGGGCGCCGTCCACGACTTCTCGGCCCTGGTGATCAGCCTGCGCAAGCGCGGTCGCTCGATCGGCGACATCACCGATGAGATCATCGGTCCCCGCGCGCGCACCCTCTTTCTGCTGATCATCTCGATCCTGATCTGGATCGTGCTCGCGGTGTTCGCCTACGTGATCGCGACACTCTTCGTGGGCAACCCGGGCGCGGTCTTCCCGATCAACATCCAGATCGTGCTCGCGCTCGCGCTGGGATGGTGGGCGCGGCGACGCGGCGCCTCGATCGCCCTCCCCTCCCTCGCCGTCTATGCCCTCCTCCTCGTGGCGGTCTTCTACGGCAATGCCGTCGCGGAGGCCGTCCCGGCCATCGCCTCGCTCTCGGTGTCGACCTGGGTCTGGCTGCTCCTCGTCTACGCCTTCGTCGCCTCGGTGCTCCCGGTGTGGGCGCTCCTCCAGCCCCGGGATTTCCTGAACTCGCACCAGCTGCTGACGGCGCTGACGCTGCTCTTCGGCGGGCTCCTGGTGTTGCGGCCCGAGATCGGCGTCCCCGCGGTGCAGCTCTGGCCCGAGGGCGCGCCACCGATCGTCCCGTTCCTGTTCATCACGATCGCGTGTGGCGCGATCTCTGGCTTTCACGGGCTCGTGTCGTCGGGGACGACGAGCAAACAGGTCTCGTGCATGACCGACGCCAAGCCGATCGGCTACGGCGGGATGCTCGGCGAAGGCACGCTCGGGCTGCTGGCGGTCCTGGCCGCGACCGCCGGGTTCGCGACCGTCGGGCCCTGGCACGACCACTACGCCAGCTGGTCGGCGGTGTCGGGGCTCGCCCCCAAGCTCGAGGCCTTCGTCACCGGTGGCGCCGTGTTCCTCGGGGCGCTCGGTGTCCCCCTCGCGACCGGGAAGACCTTCATCGCCGTGATGGTGATCGCGTTTGCCGCCACCTCCCTCGACACGGGCGCGCGCATCCAGCGTCTGCTGATCGCGGAGCTGGCCCAGGCCTACGAGGTCAAGCCGCTCACCAACCGCTTCACCGCGAGCGCCCTGGGAATCGGGCTCGCCCTGATCCTCGCGGTCACCCAGGCTGGCGGTCGCGGCGGCCTCATCCTCTGGCCGCTCTTCGGAACCACCAACCAGCTCGTCGCGGGCGTCACCCTGCTCGTCGTGTCGCTCTGGCTCAAACGAAGCGGCCGGCCCTATCTCTACACCCTGCTCCCGATGCTCTTCGTGGCCCTCGCCACCCTCGCGGCGATGGTCGGCGAGGTGATGGGCTACTTCGGCGAGTCGCGCTGGCTCCTCGCCGGCCTCGGGAGCTTCATCCTGGCCTGCGACGTGTGGATCGTGCTGGAGGGGCTCAGGCTCCTCGCGAGCGACGCAGCCGAGACCCGAGCGGAGGCACGTTCGTAGTGGATCTCGTACAGCTGCGCGGAGGCTGGACGCTGGTGACCGGTGCGGCGAGCGGCATCGGCCGCGCCTGCGCCGAGGCGGTCGCGTCGCACCGCTCGAATCTCGTGATCTGCGACCTCGACCGCGACCGGCTCCGCGAGGTCGAGGAAGGCCTGCGCCGACAGGGCGTCGACGTGCTGGCGCGTCGGGTGGACGTCGCCGACCGCGCCGCGATGGCCGACCTGGCGAGCGAGGTGCACCGACGGGTCGACGCCGTCGACCTCGTGGTGAACAACGCCGGCGTCGCCCTGGGCGCGACCTTTCTCGACTCGACCCTTGACGACTGGGACTGGATCCTCGACATCAACCTGCGGGGCGTGGTCCACGGCTGTCACTTCTTCGCGCCCGCGATGGTGAAGCGGGGGCGCGGTGGCCACATCGTGAACGTCGCGTCGATGGCGGGCTACACCACGGGACCCACCCTCTCCGCGTACTGCACCACCAAGTTCGGGGTGGTCGGTCTCTCGGAGGCGCTGCGCGCCGAGCTCTCACCCCACCGGATCGGCGTGACGGCGTTGTGCCCGGGCATGATCAACACGCCGATCGTCGAGAATGCCCGCCGCCGGGGTGCCGCGGCGGACGAGGCGCTCCTCGCGTCCACACGGGAGATGTTCCGCAAACGCAACTACCCGCCCGAGCGCGTGGCGCAGGGCATGTTGAAGGCCGTGGCGCGCAACCGTGGACTCGCGCCGATCACCGCCGAGGCGTGGACCTTCTATCTGTTGAAGCGCGTCTCGCCGCGGCTCAGCGCCGCGCTGGGTCGGGCCCTCGAGCGGCGCGCGACCCCGCCCTCCGCCCGTTAGACACCCTCGCGGAAGCGGCTCATCGGGCGCTCGCCCCGGCGCAGGTGGGCCGCCAGATGGGCGCCCCACCGCATCTGCAGGGCGTCGCCGCCCCGCCACACGAGATGGGTTCCGGGGAACCAGAAGAGCTCCGGATGATCCCAGTGCTCCCAGAGTCGCAGGGTCTCGTCGGGCGGCGTGATGCGATCGGCGAAGGCGCCGACCAGCATGCGCGCCGGGGGCGGCACCTGGGGCGCGTGGCGCAGCGGCTGGTGCAGGCTCCACGCCCGCTGGAGCAGCTCGGGTTCGAGACCGGCGTCGCGCCACTGGCGTCGCCGGAACCCGGGAAGCTGACGCCAGATCAGGGGCGCGAGATCGACCGCGGGGATCGTCGGCATCGCCACCGCGAGATCCGGGTCGAGGGACGCGTACAGGGCGCCCACGTAGCCACCGAGGCTGATCCCGTGGATCCCGACCCGGGGCGCCCCCTGCGCACGCAGCCAGCCGGTGAGCCGTCGCAGGTCCCAGATCGCCTGGGCGATGGCGGCGTTGGTGAGCAGCGGGTGTTGGTTGAAGAAGCCGTTGCCCGAGCGCCGGCCGGTGCGCCGGTCGCCGTGGAGTGGCAACACGTAGTACGCGACGTCGATGTCGAGACCCCGGTGCACCTCCGCCATGTCCCAGCCGCGCACCCGGAGCCAGCGCAGGTCGATACGCGGGTCACCCATCCCGAAGCCGTGGATCGAGATCAGCGCCGGACGCGTCGGTCCCCGGGCGTGGCGCCACAAGTAGGCACGGGCTTCCCGGTTGCGTCGGTGCGCCGTGAAGGCCTCGGCCACCTCGGGGTCGAAGGCCTCGAACTCGCTGTCGAAGCCCATCACCTCGAGGGGCTCGCCCCCGATGCGGCGCCCGTGGAGCTTGGCCTTCTCGAGCATCGGGGGGGTCTCGAAGGCCTCTTCCGGATGCTCGTCCCACCCCATCGCCTCGTAGCGCGAGCAGGCGCGCTCGAGCTGCTCTCGGATGCGCTCGAGGGGCACGCCCCGACGCAGCGCCGCCCCCGCCTCCCACCACGCGGTCATCGACAGGTCGAGACCCCCACCGAGGTAGAGCACCTTGCGGGTGGGCTCCTTGGCGACGTGGTCGATCGGCGCGTGGGGCAGCTCCCGGAGCGAGTGCCGGACACCCGCCCAACCCACGAGGGCGCCGAAGCCGACCACCAACCCCGCGATCCAGCCCGCCCCCGCCGCGAATGCGAACACCCCCGACCAGATCGCCAACGCGCTCCACACCACGGAACGCCGCGCGCTCGCGTAGCCCGCACCCCGCAAGTGCGCGATGCAGAGCCAGAGGTGACCCAGGGCGGCGACCGCGAGGGGCGGCGCGGCCCACCACGGCGATCGCCAGGCCGTCGCGACGAGGGCGATCACCGCCCAGCCCGGCGCCCAGGTGAGGAGCCAGCCGGCCCGCAGCGGCGGACGGAGCGCGGGGCCATCTGCGCCGGGGTGGGGGCTCAAGCGGGTCGTCGCCGCGTCGCGTCCACGGCGACAGTGTGACAGAGCTCGTCGACGCTCGACACACGGGTCTGGGTGTTGGCGAAGCGTTCGGGGAACAGCGCGCGCAACAGGCCGCCGTGGGTCACGACCACGGTGCATCGCCCCCGCAGCGACGTCTGGTGCTCGCGCAGCCAATCGGCCACACGCACGCGAACCTCGAGCAGCGACTCGCCACCGGGGGGGCGCAGGTGGAGGTCGCGGGCGCGGACCGCCTCGAGCTCATCCGGCCAGCGCGCCGCGACCTGGTGGTGTTGCAGCCCCGTCCAGACGCCGAGGTTGCGTTCGCGCAGCCGCGCGTCGCGCTCCGCCTCGAGACCGAGGTGCTCCGCGACGATGCGGGCGGTCTGCGCAGCGCGGCGCAGGTCGCTCGTGACGACCCGCGCGGGAGGATCGGCCGCCAGCTGCACCGCGAGCGCGGCGGCCTGCTCGAGGCCGGTCGGCGTCAGCCCCGGGTCGCTCTGGCCCTGCCAACGGCCCAGCGCGTTCCAGGTGCTCTCGGCATGACGTGTCCACACGAGCTCGCCCAAGCGTGGCAGCATAGAGGAGTCGCGCCGCGATCGGTGGCGGGTCGCCGGCGAGCACCGTGGCGGTGTGGACGGAACGCGGGAGGGCGAAGTGGGCTACGGAATCCGACGACGGCTGCAGGTGGCGCGCCGCCCCAGCGTGGTGAAGCGAGCGCTCAAGTACGCGGTGGTAGTGGGGTCGATCCTGATCGCGATCAACCACGGCGGCGCGATCCTGGCGGGGGACGTCGAGTGGAACCGCCTCGCGCGCATGGCCCTCACCACGATGGTGCCCTACTGCGTGTCGACCCTGTCGAGCGTCGACGCCCTGCTCAACGCCGAACGCGCCGGACCCTAGAGAGGGCGCCGCCGGCGCGCCGCCTGCCAGCGGCCGAAGCCCCAGACGGGGAGGCCCGCCAGCGCCATCGCCGCCAGCGGCGTGAGGGCGTGGGCTCGCACCCAGTGACCGGCCTCGTCGGCCGGACAGCTCGCGTGGACCACCAACGCCCCGAGCGCGCCGGCTCCTAGAGCGGCGCAGAGTGCCGTGCGCACGGGTCTTGCGGGCGCCGTCCACAGCACCCAGCCGAGCAGGGCCGCGCCGGGCAGCGCGGCGACCCGAAAGGCGCCGCCCATACAGGCGAAGTCGTGGATCTCCGCGTGGAGAGCGGCACTTCCGCTGTGGATCAAGACGGCGAGGGGAGAGACGA
>JANQRO010000152.1 GCA_028284525.1 Myxococcota bacterium
TGCGAAGCGCCGGAACCAGCGCTGCGGCCCCCAGAGCGATCCCTGCCAGCACGCAGCCCAGCACCTGGGTCACGGCAAAGGTGGTGTTTGGCACGACCAGCGAGACCATCCGTGTCCAGACGACTTCGGCGCCGAGGCCGACGAATCCAGCGATCGCGGCGACGGCGAGGCTCGCCGCGGGAGACGGCGCGCCGCGAAGCGTCGTCCCCACCCTCGGCGTCTCGCGCGCGGTCGCCCCGCCCCGGGTGGCGGCCCACGCGATCGCCGCGGCGAGGACGGCGAGTCCCGCCCCCGACCACGTCGTGCGCCAGAGGCCCACCCGCTCCACCAGGGCGAAGCCGGCGAGCCCGCAGCCGAGCATCGCCCCGAAGGTGTTCGCGCCGTAGAGCAGGGCGATGCGCCGGGCGGCGCGGCCGGGAGCACGCTCCGGCGCGGCGCGCTCGAGGGCCTCGACCAGCAGCGGCAGGGACGCCCCGAGAGCGGTGGCCGGCAGCGCGAGCCACAGCACCAGGAGCCCCAGCTGGACGCCGAGCCCGGTGCGGAGATCGGCGCCCAGCAGCGCGACCGCCGTGCGGATCGTCTCCGAGGCACCGATCAGCGGAATCGAGACGACGGCGAGGAGTGCGGCGACCCCCTCCACCAGCGCGTAGGCCGCGCCCGGCGAGCGCAGGGTGTGTGCGCGTCGGCCGGCCGCCCAGGCGCCGAGGCCCAGGCCGCCCATCACCACCGCCAGGACCAGCGCCTGGGCCGTGGTGGTGGCACTCGCGACACTCGCGAGACGACGCGTCCAGGCGAGCTGGTAGCTGAGCGCCGCGGCCCCGGAGCACAGGACCGCCGCGTAGAGCGCGCGCTCGCGGAGCCGAGAACCCACCCCATCCATAGGGGGTTCCATCGGCATCTTGCCGCCTGGTGTTGAGCCGCCCGCCGGCCCCGTGTGCGGGCGCCGGGCGCGGCCGCGCCCGCTCGCCGGCCCCTGGAGACGCCGCGCTAGCTGCGGCGTCCCCGAAGCGCCCGGGTGGCGTCGACGTCGAGGTCCAGACCCTCGGGGTCGCGCTCGGGATCGCCGTGGATCACCACCCCGTAGGCCTCCCGGGCGTGCTCGCGGCTCACATAGCCGTTGCGGACGTCGGCCAACACGCGCTCCGGCGCGCGATCGAGGGGGTCGCCCCAGCCGCCGCCGGCGTTGGTGATGTAGCGCGACATCGCCCCCGGGCGGGTGCGCCAGACCGCCTCGCGGGCGAAGTAGAAGTACTCGCCGTCGCCGTCGATCGCCTTGCTCTCCGGGTCCAGGACCCCCGCCATCGGGGTCGAGCCCCCGTAGACGTCGTCGTCGAAGGAGAGCAGCGCGTCCCCCGGCACCGCCTCCGGCTCGAAGAGCCACGCGGCACCGACCTTGCCGGCCTCGCCACCGTTGGTGCCAAAGCCGGTCGGGCGCTTGTAGCGCAACGGCATCGCGTAGTGCTCGCCGGTCTCGCGCCAGAGCGCGTCCTTGGCCACGGCGGCGCCGCCGCGATTCGCGCCGGGCCCGGCGCTGTCCATGACGTACTCCTTGCGCATCAGCAGCACCGGCGCGTCCTGCTCGGTGGCCTCGGTGGCCGGGTCGATCGAGTTCACCATGGGAGGCAGGGTGTAGCTGTCCCCGTCGTGGTCGCGGTCGGCGCCCCAGGGCCCGTGCTCGCCGCCACAGGTGACGATGCTCGACCAGGGCTCCCCGCTCGCCGTGGTGCCGTGGGCGTTGTGCACCCCCATCGCGCCGTAGTCGCCGCCCACCGCCTGGTCGCCCAGGGCCTTGCCCAGCTCGCGCATCATCGCCGCGAGCAGCGCCTGGGTCACCTCCCAGTAGAGCATGATCGCGCCGTCGGGGGGCATCGCCGAGAGCACCGTCCCGGGCGGC
This sequence comes from Myxococcota bacterium, assembly GCA_028284525.1. Taxonomy (GTDB): domain Bacteria; phylum Myxococcota_A; class UBA9160; order UBA9160; family PR03; genus JANQRO01. The sequence continues at coordinate 1,895 of JANQRO010000152.1, forward strand.
ACGACCACGTCGATGTTGCGGTTGGCGCCCGACGTGTAGGGCGTCGTGCGGTCGAAGAGGATCTTGAAGGCCGCGACGATCGCCGTCTTGGCGTCGAGGGGGCCGGCGTTGATACAGGTACGCGCCTGCCGCGACGACCCCGAGAGGTCCACCTCGATGCGGCCTCCCGCCTTGGTGATCTTCGCCCGGGCGACGAGCTCTTCGTCGGCGCCCGCGCCGTCGGCGTCGACCCGTTCTTCGGCGTGGTAGACGCCGTCGGGGAGCGCCTCCATCGCGTCCTCCATCGTCTCGGCCGAGGCGTCGCAGCAGTAGCGGATCGTCCCGCGGAAGGCGTCGACTCCGTAGCGGCCGATGATCTCCTTCACGAGCCGCTCGCCGAGCTGGAGCTGGCGCAGGTTCGTCATGAAGTCGGCCTGGAGCAGCCCGCCGAAGCGCGTGTTGTCGAAGATCAGGCTGTGGGTGGTGCGCACCGGCTCGTCGTGTTCGAAGAGCAGGGTCGGCGCCAGCACGAGCCCGGTCTCGAAGACGTTGGCCTTGGTCGCGCTGAACCCGCCCGGGGTGATCCCGCCCATGTCGAGCTGGTGGGCGCAGAGGTTGAGGAACGCGATCGGCCCCTCGCTCTCCTCGTGAAAGATCGGACGGATGAAGCACACGTCGTTCACGTGACGGCCGTTGCGGTAGGGGTCGTTGCAGATCAGCACGTCGCCGGGCTTGAGCCGCTCGGGGCCGTACTCGCCGACGATGTTGCGCACCGCGTCTTCCATCGTCCCGATGAAGACGAGCAGGCTGCTGCTCACCGCGGGCATCGGGTAGTCCATGTCCGCCGGGCCCGAGAGCGAGATCGCGAAGTCGTACCAGTCGCTGATGATCGGCGAGAAGGAGCCCACCATCAGGCCCGTTCCCATGTGCTCGGTGACGTGGCGCAGCCGGTTGCTCATCACCGTCGCCGTGAAGCGGTCGCAGTGGTAGGCCCGCTCGAACTGCTCCTCGGTCCAGTTGCGCAGCCGGTCGGCGCGGTCGTCCGTCGCGGGGCTTACGATTTGCTGGCTCATCGGGTCTCCTCGAGGCGCCGGGGCGCGTTCGATACGGGTCTCGCGTCTAGGCGCGTTCGATGCTGATCTCGCCGTAGCGGCCGACGCGGCCGACCTGGTTCTGGGTGATGTGGGTCGTCGAGAGCGGCTCGCGGATCACCGCGGGCCCGGGGATCTCGTCCCCGGCGCGGAGCGTCTCGCGGTCGTAGACCTGGGCGAGCTGCTCGGCGTCGGAGAGGAAGCGCAGCACCGTCGAGCCCGTGCTGCGCAGCGGCTCGCCGGCGGCCGCCCGGGTCGGCACCTCGGTGTACTCCACCTTCTGGGTCGGCACGACGGCCTGCACCCGGTAGGTCACACCCTGCACCGGGATCGCCTCGAAACGGTTGCCGTGGCGCTCTTCGTAGGCCTGGTGGTAGTTCGCGATCATCGCGTCGATGGTCTCGGCGGTGACCGGGCCTCCCGGCGCGTCGACGAAGGGGGTCTCCCAGGTCTGGCCCACGAGCTGGGCGTCGAAGGAGCGCTCGAGGGGAATGCTCGGGTCGCCGAGACGCTCGCGGAGCTGGGTCTCCATCGCGTCGTAGACCTTGGCGATGGTGTCGACGGCGTCGGGGCCGAGCACCGTGTAGGCGCTGCGGCTCACCGAGTAGGCCTGGTCGGCGGAGAGCAACCCGAGCGCCGAGAAGAGCCCGGGGTGCGGTGGCACCACGACCCGTCGCACGCGGATCAGGTCGGCCAGGGCGGGAAGCAGCAGGGGGCCCGCCGCGCCGTAGGCCACCAACGAGTAGTCGCGGGGATCGATCCCGTGCTTGATCGCGATGTTGAAGATGCCCTCGGCGATGTTGTTCAGACCGATGTCGTAGGCGTAGCGGATGCGTTGCTCGACCCCGAGCGGGGTGTCGAGGCTCTCGAAGGCCCGCCGCGCCAGGCTCGTGTCGAGGGGCATCTTGCCCCCGGCGAAGCCCTTGGGGTCGAGGAGACCGGCGAGGACACACACGTCGGTCATCGTCGGCTGGGTGCCGCCGCGGCCGTAGCACGCGGGGCCCGGGTCGGCGCCGGCACTGCCGGGGCCGACGGTGATGTCGCCGGTTCCCGAGATGGCCACCAGGCTGCCGCCCCCCGCGCCGATGCTCGAGATGTCGTTCGAGAGCGCGTTCACGATCAGGTCGTGTTCGAGCTCGAAGGTGGTGTTGACGAAGGGGCGTCCCTCGGTGACCAGGCTGATGTCGCAGGAGGTGCCACCGACGTCGGCACAGAGCAGGTTGCGCTCATCGATGATGTTGCCGAAGTGGGCGCAGCCCACGGTGCCCGCCGCGGGGCCCGAGAAGACCACCCGAAAGGGATGGGCCATGGCGTCTCGCGCCGGCACCAGGTTGGCGGTGCAGTCGGCGAAGTTGAGCTCGCCGCGAAAGCCGGCCTCGCGGAGACCGGCGTCGAGGCGCTGGGTGTACTCCTCGTAGATGATCTTCATGAAGACGTCGACGAGGGTGGTGGAGGCCCGGGCGTACTCCTTCGCCAGCGGTGAGATCTCGCTCGACACCGAGCAGGGGAGGTCGCCGAGCTCCTCGCGCACCAGGGTGCGCAGCCGCGTCTCGTGGGCGTCGTTGGTGTAGGCGTTGAGCAGACAGATCGCGACGCCCTGGACGTTGCAGCGCCCGAGTACGCGGATCTCCTCGCGGGCCTGCTCCTCGTCGAGCTCGGTGAAGATCTCGCCGGCGGCGGTGATCCGCTCGCGGATCCCGCGGCGCAGATAGCGCTCGACCAGCGGCCGCATCGCGTCGCCAAAGGAGCGCCGCCAGGTCGGGTCGGTCACCGCCGAGGCGGGGCGCCAACAGCGGCCCATGTCGGGGATGTCGCGGTGCCCCATCGTCGTCAGGAAACCGATCTTGGGGAGCGAGCGCGTGATGATCGCGTTGAGCCCGTGGGTGCTCGCGTGGTTGAACACCGACGCGGTTTCGACGTCGAGCTCCTTCGCCCCTTCGAGCACCGCCCGGTCGACCTGTTTCACGTCGGTCGAGACCTTCGCGGTGCGGATCACGCCGTCTTCGACGGACACCACGTCGGTGAAGGTGCCGCCCACGTCTACTGCCATCATCGGGGGGTTCGCTCCGGGGGGTCGTCGTGGTGGGGGATCGTGTCGGTGTGAAGCACGATGTGGCCGAGGCGGTTCCACTTCTCGCGGGACTCCGAGTGGAGACAGACCTGGCACTTCACCACCATGAACCAGCCGCCCTCCGAGAGCACCGGGTAGCGGGCCAGCTCCTCGGCGCCGCAGGCGCTACAGACACCCGCGACCGGCTCCTTCTGCTGGACCGGGTAGAGGTCCTCGGGTCGCTGATAGACGAAGTTGCTCATGGGGGCCTGGGTCTCCCTCGCGCCGTCTAGGGTCGCATCGCGGAACCGAGAGTGGTAGCAGCCCCGGGGGGATTTTCCCAGCGCCGGCGCGCCCTTCCGGCGTCGCCGAGCGGCAGGGACGCGTGGTGGAGGCGCTCGCGCAGCATCTCCCCGCGCCCGCGACGCAATCGATCCCGTCACTTCGCACCGGGCCGCGCCTACCTACACGGGTCGGCCCCTCGGGCCACGGGGTGCCGGTTGCCACCGCGCTCGCCGGTGAGACGGGATGCGATGAGAGACACGGCTTCGACCTTCGCGCGTATCGAATTCAGCTCCGGCGGTGGCTTCGGGGCCTGGGTCCTGTCGTCGATCAACCTCCTCCGGCACTGCGAACGGATGGGCTGGACACCGGTCCTCGACTACCACGCGGGCTGCGAGAATCCCTTCTTCGATCCCACATGGGGCAACAACATGTGGGAGCAGTACTTCGAGCCCGTCGGTGGGGTCTCGGCCTCCGCGCTTCGGGCCCGCGTCGACGACCCCGGCGATCCGCTCGACGCGGCGGACCTCGCGACCCTCGGCCAGGACGAAGCGCTCCGGATCATCGAGGAGCATCCCGAGAGCGTCTACACCTTCACCTTCGGGCATTGGCGACACCACCCGCCGGAGGATCTGCGCGCGTGGTACGACGACCAACGTCGCGAGGGTCGTCGGACCGTGGCGCGCTGGATCCGGCCCAAAGCGCACATCCTCGAGAAGGTCGAGGCCTTCCGCCGCAAGCACCTCGACGGCCGCCGCGTCCTCGGGATCCACATGCGGGGCACCGACCTGCACTACGCGCCCCCGGTGAGTCCCGCCGAGTACTTCGATGAGATCGCCGACTTCCTCGCGACCGAGCCGGAGGCGCGGATCTACCTGGCGACCGACCAGGCGCAGTACCTGGCACTCATGAAGAAGCGCTACGGGAATCGGGTGGTCGCGTTCGACTGCGATCGTTCGACCACCTCGGTGGCCCCCTTCGAGCTCGACGAGCTCTCGCCCTACAAGAAGGGCGAGGACGTGTTGATCGACATTCTGCTGCTCTCCCGTTGCGACTTCTTGCTCAAGGGGGCGTCGAACGTCGGCGAGCTGGCGATGTACTTCAATCCCGAGCTGCGCTGCCGCGACCTGAGCCTCGACAAGCGTCGGGCCTTCGGACAGGACTACGGCGCCGGCTGGGACGTGGTGTCGAACCGCCCCGCCTGGGAGCTGATCGGGACACGCGATCTGGAGGCCGTCGCCGCCGACGCCGCGTCGCAGAGCGTCGGGCAGGCGCTGCTCTACCTCCTGCGTCGCGAGATCCGCTCGCGGATCGTCCGCGGGGTGCGCTGGGCCCGTCGGCGCTGGGCCCTTCGCGGCCCGCGCACAGGGCTCCGCGCCTGAGGACACCGGAGCAGACCCGCCCCGTTCCGCGTGAGTCGCCTACTCGAGGAGCAAGAGACTCATGAACCCGTGCATCGTCTACCTCGCCCAGAACTCCGAGCGCGACACCCAGTACGGGCGCGACTCGCGAAGCATGCTCGAGCAGAGCCTCGACCTGCTCTACGAGCACTACAACGATCGGTTTCGCCACCCCGTCCTGATCTTTCACGAAGGCGATTTCAAGGAGGCGGACCAGCTGGCGGTGGCGAGGGACCGCTCGGAGATCCGCTTCGAGGAGATCCACTTCGAGGTGCCGGACTTCCTGCCGCTCGAAGAAGTGCCCGACACCTGGCAGGGCTTTCACCCCTACGGGATGGGCCACCGCCACATGATTCGCTTCTACTCGATCCAGCTCTTCGACATCCTCCGCGACCTGGGGTTCGATTTCTACTTCCGGATGGACGACGACTCGTTCTTGCACTCACCGATCGAGTACGACCTCTTCGAGTTCATGGAGCGCGGCGGGTACGACTACGGCTACCGCGTCGACGTGCGGGACGGCGTCGACGTCTGTCGCGGTTTCGGAGAGACGGTCCACGCGTACCTCGTCTCCGAAGGCATCGAGCCCCAGTTCTTCTACGAGCATCTGAAGCGTCAGTCGCTGCTCGGGGCCACCACGCGTCGCGGAGTCAACGGCTTCAAGAACCTGGTCAAGCGCGCGCTGATGGCGATCGACCCCGAGCGAAGCTACGGCCTGTGGCACTACGCCCCCGTCCCGGCGAGCCGCGACCGGCTCCGCTACGACCGGTGGGGCTACTACAACAACTTCCACATCACCCGCGTGGACTTCTGGCACCGACCCGAGGTGCAATCCTTCCTCCGCCACATGGACCGAATCGGCGGTGGCTACAAGTACCGCTGGAACGACCTGATCCTCCAGTCCACCGCCGTCCAGATCTTCCTGCCGAAGCGCAAGGTCTACAAGTTCACGGACTGGACCTACGAGCACGCGACGATCAAGGACGAGACGCTCTTCTTTGGCGGGATCTACCCGGGTCGCGACGACGCCGACGGCACCGCGGTGCGTCGGTTCAAGACGCGCTACGGCAAGACCCGAACCGCGCAGACCCGCTAGCCGATGTCTGGCGTCGCTCCCACCGCCGAGATCGGCCTTCCCACCCGGGCGTCTGGGGCCGCGCTGCACATCCTCTGCGAACGAGACGTGGGTCTCTTCTCGCTCGTCCAGCAAGTGATCGCGAACGTACCGTGGGCCCTGGCGGAGGGGCGTGTGCCGGTGGCTCGCTTTGGACGGGGTTGCAGCTACTGGCACCCCGAGGGTCATCGCGGCGCGCCCGGCGCCGCGGGCCACGCCCCCGGCGCGAACTCGGTGTGGGAGTACTACTTCGAACCCATCGTCGCGGACTGGCCCGCGGCGCGGATCCCGGACGCCGTCCACGAGGCCCTCGACACGCCGCGGCCGGGGGAGCAGGAGTGCGGGCGCTCGGTGGCGGCCTCCCACTTTGCGACCTGCCACTTCGGCGACCACCCCGAGCTGACCGGGCGCACCCTCTCGATTCCCTATCTCTGGGACGATCCGGGGCCCGCGCTCCGAAGCCGCTGCGCGGGGGTGATCCGCGACTACGTGCGTCCGCGAGCCTACATCGAAGACGCCGTCGCGGCGTTCCGGCGGGCGCACCTGCCGGGGTCCTTCATCGGTCTCCACCTCCGGGGCACCGACGCGATCTCCAGGTACGAGGTGCGCGCCCATCGCAAGGGCTCGCTCTCCTTTCGCCAGTACATCAAGGCGGTGCGCCGGGCGTTGTCCACCCGGCCGGAGACCCGTCTCTTCGTCGCGACCGACAGCGAGTGCTCGCTGGAACGGATGCGGGACGTCTTCGGGGACCGTGTGGTGGCCTTCCCGAGCCTGCGACACCGGGCGGGCGAGGCGGCGGGTCGGGGGCCGAGCGGCGCCATCATGCCCCGCTACGTGTCCCGGGATTCGCACGCCGCGACCCGCAACGGCGAAGAGGCGGTCATCGAATACCGTCTGCTCTGCGAGTCGAGCCTGTTGATCCACAACGGAAGCGGCCTGGCGCGGACCGTCCTTCTCGCCCGACCCGATCTCCCCCACGTGAACACACACCTGGCCCGTCGTTACTGGGTCTTTGCGGTCCGCAACGCCCAGCGCATCGTCCAGCGTCTGCGTCGCCGCGGCGTGGTCCCACAGTGAGCGACCTCCTCGAGCACGGCGGCGTTCGCTACTCGAAGATCCACGTGATCGAGCACGTGGACGACAACGCGGGGTTCTGCGCCGTGGTGACCTACGCGTTGAACGGAGTCCGCAAGGCCCTCGAGAACGGCTGGCTCCCGGTGGTTCGCTTCGAGGGGAACACGGCGCGTTACTTCTACGACCCGCAGGTCGGCGAGAACGTCTGGGCGTATTACTTCGAGCCGGTCTTGGGCCCGTCGTGGGAGGAGGTGGAGAAGGCGCTCGCCGAGGGACGGCTCGCCTCCTCGGACCTCCACCACTACGAGGAGAGCCAGTTCCTGAGCTGGCACCACGCGGACCCCAAGCGGATCGCGACCTTCTGGGCGCACGACGTGCCGGAGGACCGGGCCGCGTGGTTCGCGGCCAAGCGCGCCCTCGGACGCGAGTACGTCCGTCGCTTCCTGCGCGTGAAGGCTCCGATCCTCGCGAAGGTCGAGACGTTCCGGGCGGCCCACCTCGACGCGGAGTGGACCTTCGGTGTGCACCTCCGGGGTACGGATTTCGCCTACGCTGCGCCGACTTCGCCCGATCGCTATGTGCGCGCGATCCGCCGCGTGGCGGCCGAGCGGGGGCTCGAGACGTACCGGGTCTTCGTCGCGACCGACCAGCGGCAGTACCTCGAGCGCTTTCGCGAGGCGTTCGGCGATCGCGTCGTCACCACGGACGCCGCCCGCTCCGACGGTGAGCTGCCCCCCTTCAAGATGAAGGAGGTCTCCCCGTACCAACGGGGAGAGGACGTCCTGGTCGATCTCCTGCTGCTCGCGGGCTGTGATCACATCCTGAAGGGCGCCGCGGCGCTCGGCGAGTACGCCCTCTGGTTCAACCCCGAGGCGGCCCACACCGACTTCGCCCTCGAGAGCGACTTCGACCCGAGACCCCTGCCCTACTTGAAGAGCGCGTTTCTCAAGGAGAATCTGGGCGGCTACGGCCCGCTGCGTCTCGCCGCGGCGCACGTCAAGGCGGCCGTCGCCCCGCTGCTCACGGCCCCGTTCCGGTTCGCCGCCCGGGCGGCGCGTTTCGCCCAGCGCCAGCTTCGCGTCTAGCGCTCGCGGCGCTTCGCCGCGCAAGCACCCCCCTCGCGCTAGCGCTCGCCGCGCTCCCCCGAGCACCCCCCTCGCGCTAGCGCGCGCTGCGCTTCGCCGAGCACCCGCGTCGCGCGCGGCCCGCGCGCGCCGATTCCACCCGCCCTGGTGATATCCTCGTGTCGGGTCGACGCGACGCGCTCGGACCCGATGGGGGTCGATGGATGACCGACTTCAACTCCACCCTCGAGACGATGCGGGGGGCCACACCCCTGGCGCTGCGCGCCGACGACGCGCCCTACGCGGAGTTCCCCCAGGCCGAGTACGCGGATCGCTACGCGCGAGCCGCGCGGCTGATGGAGGCCGCGGGGCTCGACGCGATGCTCCTCACCCACGAGCTCAACGTCCGCTACTTCTCGGGCTACCTCACCATCCTGTGGGAGTCGCGTTTCCGGTCGCTGATGCTGCTGCTCCCGCGCGATCCCGCGCTGGGCCCCACCCTGATCGTGCCCGGGCAAGAGACCGGGAACGCCGTCGGCACCTCCTGGGTGCCGGATCGGGTGATCTATCCCGACCAGGAGAACCCGGTGCCCTACGTGGTGGGGGCGCTGCGTGACAAGGGCCTCGCCACCGGGCGGATCGGCATGGAGCTGGGTTTTGGCCAGCGGCTCGGCATGACCCAGGAGGACTACGCCGCCCTCCGCGAGGGGCTTCCCGACGCGACGATCGAGAGCGCGACGGAGCTCGTGCAGACGGTGCGCATGATCAAGTCCCCCGCCGAGGTCGCGTGTATCCGCCGCGCCTGCGAGATCTCCCAGTCCGCCGTGCGCGAGGGGTTCTCCGCGCTCCACGACGGGATGACCGAGAAGGAGCTGGCGGCCACGCTCGGCGCGGCGATGTACCGGGACGGAGCGGAGCTCGGATCGCGACCCACCTTTCTCACGGTGTCGAGCTACCCCGGGCGCGCCCAGATGGTGAACTCGTTGGCCAGCGACCACGCGATCCGTTCGGGGGATATGGTGCTCCTCGACGGCGGCGCCACCTACGGCGGCTACGCCACCGACTTCATCCGCCAGGCCATGCTCGGCCCGCCGAGCGACGACCAGCGGCGTTGGTTCGACCTCTGTATCGAGGCGAACGACGCCTGTATCGACGCCGTGCGCCCGGGGGCCAGCGGTGCCGACGTGTACGAGGCGGGAATCGAGGTCTTCGAACGCGCCGGGCTCGGCAAATACAACCTGATCAACATCGTGGGCCACAGTACCGGGATGGAGGTGCACGAGCTGCCCTGGCTGGGTGAGCGCGACGTGGTGTACTCGAGCGAGACGCGGCTCGAGCCCGGGATGGTGCTCTGTGTCGAGCCGGTGATCGCCGGGATGGACGGCCCCGACTGGCACGCCGGCATCTTCATCGTCGAGGACAAGCTCTTGGTCACCGAGACCGGCTGTGAAGTCCTGACCGACGCGATCTCCAAGGATCTCTGGGTGCAGCCGGTCTGAGCCCCCCGCGGTACCCTCGCCCCAGCGAGTCCGCGCCGGAGAAGGAGCCACCATGCCCGTGACCGACATCCTCACCGTCGATGCCGATGGCCACGTCCTCGAGCCCCGCAACACCTGGGTCGATTACATCGACCCGCGCTTCCGCGATCGCGCGATCCGCGTCGAACGCGACGCCGCGGGCGACGAGGTGCTGCTGATCGACGGCAAGTCCCTCGAGGCGATCCGCAACCGGCTCGGCGCCCTCGGCGGCATCGAGATGGACCCGGCGGCACTCCTCGAGCCGGGCCGCTTCAGCTACGAAGACGGCTGCCCGCCGGGGAGCTACGACCCCAAGGCGCGGATCGAGGTGCTCGACCAGGAGGGAATCGACATCGCGCTCCTCTACCCGACGATCGGGATCTGCTGGGAGGGGCACACCCAGGACGCGGCGCTGGCCCACGCGTACACCGAGGCCTACAACCGCTGGATCGTCGACTTCAGCAGCCACGACCCGAAGCGGCTGGTTCCGGTGGCGCACATCAACCTCCTCGACGGCGAGCTCGCGGTGAAGGAGCTGGTGCGCGCCCACGAGGCGGGCTGTCGGGGCATCTACATCTCCCCCGACATGTTCGCGCGCAACGGAAAGCGCTTCGACGATCCCTCCTTGGACGGCTTCTGGGCGGCGGCACAGGAACGCGAGCTCCCGGTGGGCTTCCACGTCGTGGTGCGAGACCAGCCGACCACCAGCTACATGGATCCCCTCGATACGGAGGGGGCGCGTTTCGGGCTCTTCAACTTCGCGTTTCTCGCGATCGATGTGATGGCGGGCTTCACCGAGCTGCTGAGCCTCGGCGTGCTCGAGCGTTTCCCGCGGCTCAAGGTGTCGGTGCTCGAAGCGGGCGCCAATTGGATCTCTGCCTGGCTCGACCGTCTCGACCACAAGTTCGAGGTGATGAAGTCGCTCACCATCCTCACGATGCCGCCCAGCGACTACTTCCGCCGGCAGTGTCTGGTCTCGGCGGATCCGGACGAGTCGATCACCGCCGACGTGGTGCGTCACCTGGGGGCCCAGTACTTCATCTGGGCCTCCGACTACCCGCACATCGACGCGTCGATGGGGGTGGTCCAGGAGATGCGCGAGCGCGTGGCACCGCTGCCCCTGGAGGACCGACGTCTGGTCCTGGGCGAGAACGCGGTGCGTTTCTACGGCCTCGAAGTCTGAGCGTCGCGTCGTGAGCTCCTTCTACGGCGCCCACCACCGCGCGCTCCAGGACCGCTTCGAGACCCGTGGCCTCGCCGACCGCATCGAGGCGACGACGGTGCACGACTTCCTCACCGACGAGGAGCGCGTCTTCGTCGAGAGCCGCGACATGGTCTTTCTCTCGACCGTCGACGAACGCGGCTACCCGTCGGTGTCCTACAAGGGAGGAGACGCGGGCTTCGTCCGCGCCCTCGATGCCAAGACGCTGGCGCTCCCGATCTACGACGGCAACGGCATGTACGTGTCCGCGGGCAACATCTCGGCCTCCGGCAAGGTCGGGCTGCTCTTCGTGGATTTCGAGACCGGAGCGCACCGGCTGCGGGTCCACGGGAGTGCGACGATCGACGCCGAGGATCCCCTGGTCGACGAGATCGCGGGTGCCGAGCTGGTCGTGCGAGTCGCGGTCGAGGAGGTGTTTCCGAACTGTCCGCGCTACGTGCACCGTTTTCGCAAGCTCCAGGCGTCGAGCTACGTGCCCC
>JANQRO010000170.1 GCA_028284525.1 Myxococcota bacterium
GCCACCGAGATCGCGCCCCCCGCGGCGAGACGCGGGACGAAGCCGGCGGCGCGGAGGGCTTCGTGGAGGGCCGGGGCCACGGTGTCCGAGACGAGCACCCCGTTGGTGCCGGGCTCGGTCGCGTCGACAGCAATCGCCCGCGTGGTCAGTGCGCCGTCCGGAATCGGGAGCGGCGCGACCCGGGCTCCGCCGCCGCGAGTCGCGACGAGCAGCACCCGCTCGGTGGGAAGCGCCACCACCGCCGCCTGGTAGACCGCGTCGTGGGCCCAGCCGGCCATCATCGCATAGGGGCCGGCGCCGCCGAGATAGAAACGGAAGGTGCCGTCGATGGGATCGATGACGATCCGGTCGCGAGAATCGCTCTCGCCGAAGCGGGAGACGCTCGGCGTGTCCTCCTCGGCCTCGAGACGACAGTCGGAGAAGCCGTCGATCAGCGGGACGAGGATTGCCTCTTGGGCCGCGGTGTCGGCGATGGTGAGCGCGGCCTTGACCTCGCTCTGCTCGCTGGTCTTGGGCGTGTTTGCGACGCGGCCCTGAAGCGCGTTCGCGATCGCCGCCGCCTGCTCGAAGGCGGGCAGCAGCGTGTCGACGAAACGGGTCGAGCGGTCCGGGGGCGCCATCGCGCTCGGGAGTGCTCCCGGTCAGCTACAGCCGCTGGTCGACCCGCAATCGACGCACTTGTAGCACGCACCGTTGCGGATCATGATCGCGCCGCAATCGACGCAGGACGGCGCGTCCGCCTGATTGACGATGGCGTAGCGGGTCTCGGCGCCGCCGCCCGCCGAGCCCCCGGCGACCGCCGCTCGGGGCGCGGCCTCCTCGGCGGCCGCGGTCTCGTCCGCGACCCCCGGCTCGAGCCCGATCACGTCGCCGGCAGCGTCGACATCCTGGGGCACCTCCGCGTAGCGGCTGCCCAGGTACCGGAACACGTAGTCGGTCACCGACTTGGCGAAGGGAATCTCCGAGTTGTTGGTGAACCCCGACGGCTCGAAGCGCGTGTGGCTGAACTTGTCGACCAGCGCGCGCAGCGGAACACCGTACTGGAGCGCGATCGACGTCATCGTCGCGATCGTGTCCATCAGCCCCGAGACGGTGCTCCCCTCTTTGGCCATCTTGAGGAAGATCTCGCCCGGCGCGCCATCGTCGTAGAGTCCGACGGTCAGGTACCCCTCGTGCCCCGCGATCGAGAACTTGTGGGTCCACGCCTGGCGCTCGTCGGGGAGCTTCACCCGCCGCGGCCGCAGCTCGGTGGCCTCCGCGCTCTCGCTCTCGGCGGCCGTGTTGAGGGGCTGCGAGCGCTTGCACCCGTCGCGGTACACCGCGAGGGCCTTGAGCCCGAGACGCCAGCCCTCGGCATAGGCGGTCATGATGTCGTCCACGCTCGAGTCTTCGGGCATGTTGACGGTCTTGCTGATCGCGCCCGAGAGGAAGGGCTGGACCGCTCCCATCATCCGCAGGTGGCCCATCCAGTGGATCGAGCGCTCCCCCTTCGCCGGCCGGAAGGCGCAGTCGAAGACCGAGAGATCCTGGGCCCGCAAGCCGGGTGCGCCCTCGATGGTCTCCTCTTCGTCGATGTACTGGACGATCGCGGCGATCGTTTCCTCGTCGTAGCCGAGCTTTCCGAGAGCCATGGGCACCGTCGAGTTCACGATCTTGAGGAGCCCGCCCCCCACGAGCTTCTTGTACTTCACCAGCGCGATGTCGGGCTCCACACCGGTGGTGTCGCAATCCATCATGAACGCGATCGTCCCGGTGGGTGCGAGCACCGTCGCCTGGGCGTTCTTGAAGCCCGAGCGCCGCCCTTTTGCGAGCGCGGACGCCCACACCTCGCGGGCCGCGTCGAGCAGCGCTTCGGGCACGCCGCCCGGCGCGATCGCATCGGCGCTGGCCTTGTGCATGCCGATCACTTCGAGGAAGGGCTTCTTGTTCATCCGGTAGCGCGGGAAGGGGCCCATCGCCTCGGCGATCTCGGCGCTCGTGAGGTACGCCTGCCCGCACATCAGCGCGGTCACGCTGGCCGACAGGTTGCGACCCTCGTCGCTGTCGTAGGCCAGCCCCTGGGCCATCAGCAACGCGCCGAGGTTGGCGTAGCCCAGGCCGATCGGGCGATACAGGTGGCTGTTGTGGGCGATCCTCGCCGTCGGGTAGTCGGCGTGATCGATCACGATCTCCTGGGCGAGGAACACGACGTGCACGGCGTGTCGGAACGACTCGACGTCGAAGCCGCCGTCCTCGTCGAGGAACTTCATGAGGTTCAGACTCGCGAGATTGCAGGCCGTGTCGTCGAGAAACATGTACTCGGAGCACGGGTTGCTCGCGTTGATCCGCCCGGAGGTCTTGCAGGGGTTCCACTGGTTGATCGTGGTGTCGTACTGGATCCCCGGATCGCCACAGCGGTGGGCCGCGTCGGCCATCTCGCGCAGCAGCGCTTCGGCGCGGAGGGTGTCGACGGGCTCGCCGCTCATCACCTCGCGGGTCTGCCAATCGCGGCCGTCGGCGTAGGCGCGCATGAAGCCGTCGGTGACGCGCACCGAGTGGTTGGCGTTCTGGAAGAACACCGAGTCGTAGGCGCCGCCCGGCACGTTGAAGCCGCCGTCGTAGCCCTTGTCGATCAGCGCCCAGGCCTTCTCCTCTTCGTCGGCCTTGCTGCGGATGAATTCCCGGATGTCCGGGTGCTCGGCGTTGAGGATCACCATCTTCGCGGCGCGGCGGGTCTTGCCGCCGGACTTGATCACACCGGCGAAGGCGTCGAAGCCCTTCATAAAGGAGACCGGCCCCGAGGCCATGCCCCCGCCCGAGAGCTTTTCCCGGGAAGAGCGGATGCACGACAGGTTCGAGCCCGCCCCCGACCCCCCTTTGAAGAGCGTCGCCTCGGTCTTGGCGAGCTCCATGATCGAGCTCATGGTGTCGTCGACCGAGTTGATGAAACAGGCGCTCGCCTGTTGGGGCGTGTCGGCGACGCCCAGGTTGAACCAGACCGGGCTGTTGAAGGCGGCCTTCTGGGTGACCAGGACGTGGGAGAGCTCGGCGGCAAAGGTGTCGGCGTCGGCAGGGCGCTCGAAGTAGCCGCCGCGCTGGCCCCACTCCCGGAGCTTGCCGACGACGCGCCCGATCAGCTGGCGCACGCTGTGCTCGCGGCCCGGCGTGCCGAGGTGGCCGCGGAAGTACTTCGATACGACGACGTTGGTGGCGAGCTGGGACCACTCCGCCGGGATCTCGACGTCGTTCTGCTCGAAGATCGTCTCGCCGCGCTCGTTCGAGATCCGGGCGCTGCGCTGCTCCCACTCGACGCTGTCGAAGGGATCCTCGCCCGGCGACGTGAAGTAGCGCTCGAGGCGGAGACCCGCGGGCCGGGTCTTGCCACTCGAGGAGCGAGGCCGCGGTGTCCAGGTTCCGTTGATCGACGCCTTCGCGTAGAGCTCGCTCATCGCTGTGGTTCCCATGGTGAAAGTAGGTCGTAGACCCGAGATCGCGCCCAGAGTTCCGAGCGTCGCGCCGAGGTGGAAGCGCGGCGTCGCGGAGGCCAGAGACGAGTGGGGCCCCGGGTCGTCGCCCGGGGCCCCTGAGCTCAGGCGGGTCCTCCTTCCCATCCCAAGCTCAACCTTCCAGTGACCGCCTAGTTACGAACCCCCCCAAGCCACTGGAAGGCCATTCACATCCCCGTGGAGTGGAGATACTCCGATGGGGTGGGGCAGTCAACAATAAAATACAAAATATTGCGGTCGTGCGGGGGGACACACACAAGGTGTCGTATTTGTGGCGAAACACGGCGGAGTTGTGGCGAGGCCCCACGAGCCGGCAATCGTGCCGCAACGGGGCGCCCTTCGGGCGCACCCGGACGGGCGTTCCGACAGGTCGATCGGAGGGGCGAGCGGCCGCCGGAGCCCGGTCGGCGGGTGGCGCTCAGCCCTTGGGGAGACCGGTGATCCGGAGCCCGGTGCCCTCGGGCACCTTGTAGCGGGTGTTGATCCCGATCATGAGTGCGGTCATCCCCTCGACGAAGCGGGCGTTGGAGAGGGGCCCACCGTCGACCGGGCGCAGGCCCGGGACCAGCGTGCAGAGCTCCATCACCGCGCTCCGCGCCGTCTTTGGCCCCGACACGATCACGTCGCACTCGACGGGCTCGGAGAGCTCCGAGAGGCGGTGGGCCGACACGTTCTGGAAGGCCGAGACCACATCGACGCCCTCGGGCGCGAGCGAAGCCACGAGCTCGGCGCAGGAGCCCTGCCAGACGTCGACGGTCTGGGTAGGGCGCCCGCCGATCGCGGTCGCCAGGGGCACACCGATCGAGACCAGCACCTGGCCGGGGACGAGTGTGCCGGCGATGGCACGGACCGTGCTGACCGTGTGCTCGAAGGGCACCGAGAGGATCACGATCCGCGCCCGGGTGGTGGCCTCGCTGTTCTCGAAGCCCTCGACACGGGCTCCGGGCACCGCCTTCAGCACCTCGTCGGCTGCGCGCACCGCGCGGTCGGCCTTGCGCGAGCCGATCACGACGTGTCGGCCGGCCTTGCAGAAACGCAGGGCCAGGCCCAGGCCCTGGTCTCCTGTCCCGCCGAGAATCGCGATCGCGCTTTGGTCCATCGCGGCGGATCTTAGCTAAACCCCGAGGAGGGTCCGATGGACGAGCGCATCCTACCCACGGCAATCGAGCAGCGGGGGCCCGAGCGGCTGGGCATTCGCTGGGCGGACGGCGTCGACACCGAGTACGAAGTGCGGGCGCTTCGGCTCGCCTGCGCCTGCGCCACGTGCGTGGACGAGTGGTCGGGCGAGCCGCGTCTCGACCCGGCCTCCGTGCCCGAAGACGTCCGGCCCACCGAGATCCACCGCGTCGGTCGCTACGCGATCCAGATCGCCTGGAGCGACGGCCACGATTCGGGGATCTACCCCTTCGCGCGGCTGCGCGCCCTGGCGGAGGGCTAGGACGCCGCCCTCACCAACCCTCGGTGCCGGGTTCGCCCTTGAAGGGGCCGACGATCGCGTCGGTGATCCAACCGCCGTAGAAGGGCCCCGGCTGGGGTCGCACCCACTCGCCGTCGACGGTGGCCCGCCCGCCGCGACCGGCGAAGAAGGCGACGTGGTCGCGCAGCACGGCGTAGGCGGGGTCGGGCTCGGGGTAGAACCAGGCGGTCTCGCGAAAACGACGCGGCCCGATCCGGACGTCGGCGTAGGCGGCGAGGCCCTTCCATTCGCAGAGCGTCGTCGTCGCACCCTCGGCGTCGCGCAGACACCCGGCGAGGAGATCGCGGCGCGGCAGGTAGTAGGTGGGGGGACCCGCGGTTTCGAGGACGCGCAGCGCAGCGCGCGTATCCGCCACCTTCACGCCGGCGAACCACAGCCGCACCCGTGACGCGCTCGCCTCCACCCGGGGCGGGCGCGGATAGTCCCACACGCTCTCTTGTCCCGGTCCGGGACGCGGCACCCGCGACGGGCGTTCGCGGGCGAGGCCGCGCCAATAGGCTCGCTCCCGGTCGAGATCGCTCACGGGAAGAGATCGGCGGCCTGAGCGGGACGCCACCGGGCGCGGTGCAGGAGCCAGCGGTCGTCGCGATCGACGAACTCGAACTC
>JANQRO010000186.1 GCA_028284525.1 Myxococcota bacterium
CGGCGACACGTTGCCCGGCGAGGCGTGGACCACCCGGTCGCCAAAGATCAGGACGCTACCCGCTCGACCCGTCGCGGCGACGAGCCCCCCCTTGGCCACCAGGTCGCGGATGCGGGCCCGCTCGACCACCCAGAGCGGGTAGCTCGTGCTCTCGGTGTCGAGCTCGGCGGGGAGCGGCCCCACCTCGTGGGAGCCCGGGATGAAGTAGAGCGGGCCGTTGAACTGGGTGACGTCGTCGAGGAAGACGTGGAGGTTCAGCGCCAGGGGCTCCGGCACCCCGTCCTCGCGCTGGTGGGTCGCGAAGTCGTAGTGCCAGTGCCACGCCTCGCCGTCGAAGGCGGCCTTGTGGTTCACCTTCACCTGCTGGGCGTAGACCGGCGCCTCGAGGAGCTGGTGGGCCGGACCCAGGAGCCGGGGGTGGCGGACCAGACGCGCGAACACCTCGCTGCGCTGGTGGAGCCCCATCGCGGTGCGCACCGCGCCGCTCGCGCGCTCCCGGATGTTCGCTTCGACGCGCTCGGCCATGGCGCGTTCGGCGGCGTCGCGGAGCAACGCGACCTCGTCCTCCGAGAACACCGCCGGAAGCAGCAGGAACCCGTGGCGCGCGAAGCGCTCGAGCTGGGCGTCGCTCAGCACCACGGGGGTCGCGCCCTCAGCAGAGGGTGGAGAGCTGTCGCATGCTGCGACGGCCCCCGGAGCGCCAAGCGTCGCGCCGGTGCATCGTCCCGAGCGCGTCGAACATCACGAGGTCGCCTACCTCCCAGGCGTGGGCGTACACCCCTTCCTCCCGGGTCGCGTGCTGGTGGAGCTCCTTCAGGAGCGCGTTGCTCTCCTCCCGGGGCATGCCCAGGATGTGGCGGGTGATGCCCTTGCTCACGTAGACGAGCTCGCGTCCGGATTCGGGGTGGCGCATCACCACCGGGTGCTCGGCTTCCGGGATCTCGGGGCGCTCGATGCCCGCCGCCTCGTCGCGCCGTCGTTTGGCGTCGAAGTCGGAGGTGAGCCTGCGCATCTCGGGTTTGGCCCGCGGGTCGTTCGGATCGACGTACTCGGTGATGCTGTGGTAGGCGCGCAGCCCGCGCAGCCGGTCGGCGAGGTCGGCGGGCAGCGATTCGAGCGCGGTGTACTGGCTGCAGAAGTAGGTGCGCGGCGGATCATCGGGGAGCTCGAGGGCCTCGAGAAAGCTCTCCTTCGCCGGGCGCGACGAGTAGGAGTAGTCGGCGTGCCACTCGAGGGAGCCGGAGCCCCCGGTCCCGAGGGGGATCCCGTCTTCGCCCACGGCGTTGGTGACGGGCAGGATCTCCGGGAGGTCGCCGGCATCGCGGAACCACTCGGAGCCCTTGATGAGCTCGCCAAAGCCGGCGGCGAAGGAGACGAGCTCCGTGTCGCTCGGTGTGCGGTGCCCGCGCAGGACCAGCACCGAGTAGCGCCGCAGCGCGCGCACCAGGCTCGCGCGCTCTTCGTCGTCGAGTGGCACGCCGGGTTCCCAGCCGTACACGTGGGCGCCGAGGGGCTCGGCCAGGGGTCGGATCTCGAGGGTCACGGGTGCTGGACTCCTTGTCTGTTGCGGCGCGACGCTCAGTCGCGGCGCCACTCCACGAGGTCGGGACGACACTCGGCGATATTGCGCACGCCGGCCAGGGCCATCGAGCGTCGCATCCCGTCGCGCAGCCAGCCGAGGGCGAGGTCGACCCCGCGCTCGCCACCGGCGCCGAGGGCGTAGGCGTAGGCGCGCCCCGCCATACAGGCGCGCGCTCCGAGGGCGATCGCCTTCACGAGGTCGCTCCCCCGGCGCACCCCGCCGTCGCAGAGCACCTCGAGACGGTCGCCGACCCGATCGGTGACGGGGCCGACCAGCTCGAGGGCCGAGGGCGCCCCGTCGAGCTGACGGCCGCCGTGGTTCGAGAGCGCGATCGCCTGCACACCGACCTCCGCGGCGCGCACCGCGTCCTCGACCCGCTGGATGCCCTTCAACACGATCGGGCCCTCCCAGATCGACTGGAGCCACTCGACGTCGCGCCAGTGGAGGGTGGGGTCGAACTGCTCGCCGATGTACTCGGCCAGCGAGACCGGGTCGGCACCCGTCGCCGCCTGGCCCCGGCCCACCACGTTCGAGAAGACGATCGGCTCGGCGCGCAGGAAGTCGAGGGTCCAGCCCGGGTGGAGCGCCCCGTCCACCAGGGTGCCCAGGGAGAGCGCCGGGGGGAGTGTGAAGCCGTTGCGGACGTCCCGCTCGCGGCGCCCGAGCACCGCGGTGTCCACCGTGAGCAGGAGCGCCTCGTAGCCGGCGGCCGCGGCGCGCTCGACCAGCTCCTTCACCAGTCCGCGGTCGCGCCACACGTAGACCTGGAACCACTTGGCCCCACGGCTCGCCCGCGCGACCTCTTCGATCGATCGGGTGCTGAGCGTCGAGAGGCTGTAGGGGATCCCCATGCGTTCGGCGGCGCGGGCCACGGCGAGCTCGCCCTGGGAATGGGCGACCCGGGTGAAGCCCACCGGCGCCAGCACCAGGGGAAGGGGCAGCTCGCGGCCGAGCAGGGTCGTGCGGGTGTCGACCTCGCCCACATCGGCGAGCACCCGCGGCCGGAACTGCAGGGTCTCGAAGACCCGACAGTTGCGCTCCTGGGTGGTCTCGTCCTCGGCGGCGCCGTCGATGTAGTCGAAACAACCCCGCGGCATCCGCCGGCGAGCGGCGGCGCGCAGGTCGTCGATGTTGGCGCAGCGCGCGAGGCGGCGCGCCGTCGGGTCGAGCTCGAGCTTGCGAAAACGCAGGACCGAACGCAGCGTCTCCCACATCGACCAGGGCCTCCGCGCCGTGGGTGGCGCGCCCCGAGTATACGGCGCGACGCGCCCGTCGCCGGGCGCGTCGGAGCCGCGGGCGTCTGGGACGCAGCGCGCCGCTGCGTCCCGCCCGCGTGTCCGGGCGTGTGCGCCGCCCCCCCGCAAACCCGGGCGCGACGGCCACTTTGGGCGCGCCGGACACGCGCGGCGCGGGGGGGACTCGGGCGTCGCCGCGGTCTGGCCGACAAGAGGAGGCACCCATGGGCTGGTTTCACAGCAACGCCAGCTACAGCCGCCGCCGTCTCCTCGACCGCGCCGCGCGGGCCGCCCGCGGCCGCAGCCGCCGGAGTCGCCGCA
>JANQRO010000205.1 GCA_028284525.1 Myxococcota bacterium
AGCGGCGAACGCCTCCCGCCCACCCGCGAATTGGCGCGCTCGATCGGGGTGAGCCGCAACACGGTGAGCCGCGCCTACGACGGGTTGGCGGCAGAGGGGTTCCTGGAGGCCCGGGTCGGCCGGGGCACCTTTGTCTCTCCGGGCCGGTCCCGCCCTGGACCCACCGCCGCGGAGGACTCCGGCCCCGGCTTTGCCTGGAGCGCGGTCCAGGCCCGCCGGAGTCGCGGGGCCGCGTTGCCGGACTTCCCCCCGACCCCCGCTCCCGACGCGATCCGCTTCGACTTCCGCGCGGGACGGGTCGATGCGGCAGAGCTCCCCGTGGCCGAGCTGCAGCGTGCCTACACCCGCGCCGTGGCACAGCTCCCCGAATGCGCCAACGAGATCGACCCGCTTGGCTGGCCCCCACTCCGGGCCGCCCTGGCGCGCAGGCTGGTGGGGCGCGGGATCGTCTGTGGCGAAGAGGAGCTGTTGATCGTCTCGGGCGCCCAGCAGGCCCTCGACCTCGTCGCGCGGGTCATCGCCGACCCCGGCGAGACCGTCGCGATGGAGAACCCCGGGTACTTCGGGGCGGGGATGGCGTTTCGCGCGGCGGGCGCCCACGTGATCGGCATCGATGTCGACGGAGACGGGATTCGCGTCGACCAGCTGGCCCTCGCCGCGCGCCGGCGGCGTCTGCGCTGTGTGTACACGACGCCCGCGGCGCAGCTCCCCACCGGCGTGGCCCTCGCCGAGGACCGGCGCGAGGCGCTTCTGGCCGTTGCGCGCCGCGAGCAGGTGCCGGTCGTGGAGGACGACTACGACGCGGAGCTGCGGGTCGAAGGGCAGGCGCCCCCGGCACTCAAACGCCACGACCCGGCCGACCTGGTGCTCTACCTCGGGACCTTCTCGAAGTCGCTCTTTCCCGGTCTCCGCGTCGGATATTTGCTGGCGCCGGCGCCGTTGCGCGCGGCGCTGGTGGCGGCGCGGGTCACCGCGACAATCCAGGCCGGGCTGGTCGACCAGATCGCCCTGGCCGAGCTCCTCGCCGGCGACGCCCTCGACCGCCACGTCGTCCGGATGCGACGTCACTACGGCGTGCGGCGCGAGGTGCTGCTCGACGCGCTGGACGACGCGATGCCCGACGAGGTCCACGCCACGCGTCCGGCGGGGGGCAACGGGGTCTGGGTGGAGCTGCCGAAGCGGGTCGACGTCGCGGCGCTGCTGCGAGACGCGGCGACCCGCGGCCTCGCCGCGGGCTTCGGCCCGAGCTTCTGCGTGGAGGGCGAGCCCCGCGCGGCGCTGGTGCTCTCCTGCGCCGTGGCCACGGAGACCGAGCTGCGGGCCGGGGTCGCCGTGCTTGCCGAGCTCGTCGAGGAGGCACTGCGGTGAGGTCGAAGCCCGAGGGACGCGCCGATTGGAGCGGGCGGCTGTGCTGGGCCCTCGCCGTCCTCACCGGCGCCAACGCGCTGTGGATGCTGCTGCAGCCGGCCACCTGGTTCACCGACCTCCCCGCCGCGGTGCCCGACTTCGGCGCCTACAACGAGCACTTCGTGCGGGACATCGGCTGCGCCTTTGCGGCGGTCGCGTTGGCCTTTGGCCTGGCGGCGCGACGCCCCGGGTCGCGCCCGGCGCTGCTCGCGGTGGCGGCGTGTTTTCTCGTCGCCCACGCGCTCTTGCACGTCTTCGACACCACCCGCGGCGCGGTGGGTCCCGAGCACTGGTGGATCGACCTCCCCGGGGTCTATCTGCCCGCCGGGCTGAGCCTCGCCCTGTTGCTGCACGCCCGGGAGACGGCGCGCGCCGGCTCCCCCGACACCCCCCAACGCTGACCCCAGCGAAGGAGCTCCGATGCGTCTCGCACCGATCGACCGTCCCCCGACCCTCGTCGCCCGTCTCGCCGCCCGCACCATGCGCCGCCAGCTCGGCAAGGTGATGATGCCGGCGCGGGTGATCTACAACCGCGTCCCCAGCTGGTACCGCGTCGCCTACGCCCTCGTGGGCTTTCTGCAGAAGGGTCTCGAGATGGACACCGGGACCCGGCTCCTGGTCCAGAGCTGGGTGGCGATGTGCAACGACTGCGGGTTCTGCATCGACATCGCCCGGGCCCAGGCCGTCCAGGAGGGGGTCGGGATGGAGAAGTTCAGCGCGCTCCCCGATTGGCGGACGAGCCCGCTCTTCAGCGAGCGCGAACGCGCGGCGCTGGCCTACGTCGAGGAAGCCAACGCGACCCGCCGTGTGAGCGACGCCACCTTTGCCACCGCCCGGGAGCACTTCGGCGAACGCGGAGTCGTCGAGCTCACGATCCTGTGCGCCGTCGAGAACCTCTTCAACTACATGAACCTCCCGCTCGGGATCGAGAACGACGGTCTGTGCGCCATCGCCCAGCGACGGGCCGCCTAGGGGACGC
Source organism: Myxococcota bacterium (assembly GCA_028284525.1). Lineage (GTDB taxonomy): Bacteria > Myxococcota_A > UBA9160 > UBA9160 > PR03 > JANQRO01. The sequence continues at coordinate 2,387 of JANQRO010000205.1, forward strand.
GGGGAGTGGCGCCGGGGCGGTACACTGGCCGTGCCCCCCGACACACCCAGCAACCCGAGGACGACGATGTACCGAGACATTCTCTACGAAGTGGCGGACCCGATCGCGACGATCTCGCTCAACCGGCCCGAGCGGCTCAACGCCTGGACCGGCCGGATGGGCGACGAGATCCGCCACGCGGTGGCGCAGGCCGAGCAGGACACGAGCGTCGTCGCGATCGTGATCACCGGGGCCGGTCGCGGTTTCTGCGCCGGCGCCGACATGCAATCGCTGAAGACCCTCTCGGAGGGCGGCGCCGCCGAGGCCGACGAGGTCGACCTCAGCGCCGACCCCGGCGACCCGGGGCTCGAGGAGTATCGCGGCCACCACAGCTACCTCTTCTCGGTGCGCAAGCCGGTGATCGCGGCGGTGAACGGGCCCTGCGCCGGGATGGGGATGCCCCTGGCGCTCTCCTGCGACATGCGGTTTGCGTCGGACAAGGCAGTGTTCACCACGGCCTTCGCGCGGCGCGGGCTGATCGCCGAGTGGGGGCTCTCGTGGCTCCTCCCGCTGGTCGTAGGCCCCTCGCACGCCTTCGACCTGATCCTCTCGGCGCGTCGCTTCGACGCCGAGGAGGCCCACGATCTGGGGGTGGTGAATCGCGTGTTCCCCCACGACGAGCTGATGCGCGAGGTGCGCGCCTACGTCGAGGACCTCGCGGCCAACTGTTCGCCCACCTCGCTCCAGATCATGAAGCGGCAGATCTACGAAGACCTGACCCTGCCCCTCCAGGAGGCGGAGCAGAAGGCGATCCGGTTGATGAACGAGAGCCTGAAGCGCCCCGACTTCAAGGAAGGGGTGGCGTCCTTCCTGGAGAAGCGCCCGCCCAAGTTCGAGCGCATCTAGCCCCGACCAGGCGGCCGGCCGGACTAGTCGGGAGGGTCGTCGTTCGCCGTCGCCTCCTCGCCGAAGAGCGAGGAGGCGCGGTAGACGACGAGGAGCTCCGCGGCGAGCACCTTCACCACCGCCGCGACCGGGACCGCGATCAAGAGGCCGAGCAGCCCGAAGAGGTCGCCGCCGATCAGCAGCGCCACGATGATCACCGCGGGGTGGAGCCCGATGCTCTCGCCCTGCACCCGCGGCGTGATCACCAGACCCTCGAGGGTCTGCACCACGGCGTACCACCCGGCGATCCACAGCATATGGCTGTCCGGTCCGAACTTGAGCAGCGCCAGCGCGAGCCCGCTCACCAGGGCGAAGGCGCTCCCCACGTAGGGGATGATCGAGAGCGCGCCCGCGACCAGCCCGACACTCACGGCCAGGTCGATGCCGATCACCGAGAACCCGACCGCGTAGAGCACCCCCAGGATCAGCGAAATGATGAGCTGGCCCCGGAGGAAGCTCGAGACCAGGCCGTTGATCAGCACCGCCTTGTCGTGGACGTAGGGCCGGTAACGCGGCGGGACCAGCGCCCCGGCTCGCGCGACGATCCGGTCGAAGTCGACCAGCGCGTAGTAGGTGAGGATCGGCACCATCAGGAGCCCCACCAGCGAGGCCATCGTCCCGGTGAGGTAGGCGAGGGCGTCGCGCAGTCCCGCGGCCAGCGCGTCGAGGGGAAGCGGGATCTCCCCCGAACGGATCTTGTCGGCCACCTCGGTGAAGCTCGCCGGGAGCGTCACCCCGAAGCGCGCCTCGAAGCGCGGGATGATGGTCTGGTTGAGGGTCTCGAGGTAGCCCGGCAGCGACGCAGCCAGCGCCGTCACCTCGGTGGTGAGACGCGGCAGCACGAGGAAGAGCACCGCCGCCGTGCCCACCCCGAATACCACGAGGAGACCTGCGATCGAGACCCCCCGGCGTAGGCCGCGGCTCTCGATGCGGTCGATCACCGGGTCGAGGAGGTAGGCGAGGACGAAGGAGGCGGCGAGGGGCGTCAGCGCCGCGCGCAGCACCCGCAGCAACACGACCAGCACCGCGACCACGACGACCGCGGTGAGCAGCAGGCGGACCGCCCGCACCACGAAATCGCGGTCGAGCTGGGCCTCGTTGCGGGGGCCCCCGGCGGCGCTCACCCGCCGTCCGCGCGGAGCGCCGCGA
>JANQRO010000249.1 GCA_028284525.1 Myxococcota bacterium
AAAGATCTCGGGACGCGGTTTGCGGATGCCGAGGTCTTTGCGGCGACCCTCGGGCGTCTCGGGGTCGATCCCGCCGACGCGATCCACGTGGGCGACAACCTCGGCGCCGACGTAGCCGGCGCCGCGCCGCTCGGGATCCGCACCGTGTGGATCACCCGCCGTGTTCCCGATCCCGACGCCGCCCGCGCCGCCTACGACGGGCCCGCCCCCACCTGGATCGTCGCTGACCTCGCGGAGATCGAGGCCCTGCTCGACGCCTAGCCTCAATTCGGCGAGGCGTCGCCCGGGGGCTCCCCGAGCTCGAGCTCGGCGTCGAACCAGCGCAGGATCTCCGCGTTCTCCTCGCGCGGATAGGTGTGGGAGAGATCCTCGATCTCCCGGTAGACGAGAGCGGCCTCGGAGCGCTGCAGCTCGTCGCGGGTGAGGTGGGCCATCTGCAGCGGGAAGAGCCAGTCCATCGCGCCGTGCACCAGGTAGATCGGTTTGTCCTTCGCGCGGTCGAGGTGCCCGAGTCCGTAGCAGGCCGGGTGGAGGACCCCCGATACCGGAGCGAGATGGCTGTAGGGCGCGTCTTCGGCGAGCCCCGCGAGCAGGGTGTAGGTCGCGCCGTCGGAGAGCCCGGTGAGGAGCACCCGCTCCGGGTCGACGACCCAGCGCGCGGCGACGCCCGCCAGGATCGCGCGAAGCCGCGGGTTGTCGACGTCCTCGCCCTCGAAGGACCAGGTGCGGTCGGCCGAGCTCGGCGAGATCAGGACGAAGCCCCGACTGCGGGCCTCGCGCAGCCAGGTCCAGAGATACTCGCGGCCGTGGCCCGAGCCGCCGTGGAGCGCGATCACCACCGGCCAGCTGCGGCTCTCGTCGTACCACTCGGGGACGTACATCCAGTAGCCGCCGCGCTCACCCCCGGGTCGCTCGGCGCTCAGCGGGTCGCCGTCGTCGTGGAACGCAAAGATGCCCACGCCGGCCTCGTGGCGGGTCTCCGGGTCGAGCTCGGCGGGGAGACGACCACAGCCCGGCTCCTGAAAGAAGGCCGCGATCCGCGGCAACGCGCTGCGCAACGCGTAGAACACCTCCTGGGCGGCGCAATCCGCACGGAGACTCCGCAGCAAGCGCAGCATGGCCTCCTGCGGCGGGCCCTTGTCGAGGAAGAGACCGAGCCCGGTCTCGAGACGCCCGGCGGCCTCGAGGACGAGCCCGTGGAACTCGGCGAGACCCTCTGGGGCTTCGACCTCCCGAAACTCCTCGAGGGCCTCCTCGAGGCGGTCGCGCACGGGCCCCAAGCCGCTGCGCAGGCCGGCGATGTGGGGCGGGTGGAGACGGCGTCGCACCGTCTCGAAGCCGGAGAGGCTCTGGAGGGAGGCATGACAGAGGGCGGTGAGCCGGTCGCCGTAGATACTTTGGGTGACAGGGGTGGGCATTCCCAGAGTCTTCGCGATCTCAGGATTGTGGCAAGCTCCGTGCCGCACGACCCGAAGGAGATGGGGTGAGCCGCTTCCCCGACCTGACCTGGGAGATTCAGCGGGCGCCCGCGGGCGCCAAGGTCGCGGCGTTCTTCGACGTCGACCGCACCCTGCTGGCCGGCTTCTCCGCGGCCGCGTTCCTCCGCAAACAGGTGCTGGATGGCGGTGTCGGGCTGCGGGAGCTGGGCCGGGGGCTCACCAGCGCGCTCCAGTTCGAGCTCGACCAGACGAGCTTCCCGACCTTCGTGCGGGAGATGTCGTCGGGGTGGGTCGGCCGCAGCAGACGAGAGCTCCGCGAGGTAGGCGAGACGGTGTTCCGGGACGCCCTCGCCAAGGACATCTACCCCGAAGCCCGCGCCCTGGTGAACGCTCACGTCGAGCGCGGCCACACCGTGGCGATCGTGTCGTCTGCCACGCGCTTCCAGACCGAGCCCCTGGCCCGCGAGCTGGGCATCGAGCACGTGCTCTGCACCGAGCTCGAGTTCCGCAAGGGCCGGTTTACCGGGGAGATCGACTTCGCGTGCTTTGGTCCGGGCAAGGCCGAGGCCGCGACCCGGCTCGCCGACGAGCTCGACCTCGAGCTCGGCCAGAGCTTTTTCTACACCGACAGCCTCGACGACCTCCCGCTCCTCGACATCGTGGGGCACCCGCGTCCGCTGAACCCGGACCGCGCCCTCGCTGCCCTGGCCGCCGAACGCGCCTGGCCGGCCCGGACCTTCCAGAGCCGCGGGCGCCCCGGGGTCGCGCCGATCCTGCGCTCGGCGCTGGCCGCGGGCAGCGTCCTGCCCTCCTTGGCGGCCGGGGTCTCGGTCCTCGCGCTCAATCGCGATCTCAGCGAGGCCAAGAATCTGAGTCTCGGCGCCTGGGGCGACTTCGGCACCGCGCTGGCGGGGCTCTCGATCGGGATCGAAGGTGAAGAGCACCTGTGGTCGTCGCGCCCCGCGGTCTTCCTCTTCAACCACCAGAGCGCCCTCGACGGGCTGATCGTCGCCAAGCTGGTGCGACGCGACGTGGTGGGGATCGCGAAGGACGAGCTCCGACGGCACCCCTTCTGGGGGCCCGTCTTCGCCCTCGCCGGCACCGTCTTCATCGACCGGGGCAACCGCGCCAAGGCGATCGAGGCGCTGGCTCCGGCCGTGGAGGCACTGCACAAAGGGGTCTCGATCGCGATCGCGCCCGAGGGCACCCGGAGCACCACGGCGCGCCTGGGACCCTTCAAGAAAGGGGCCTTCCACATCGCGATGCAGGCCGGCGTGCCCATCGTGCCGATCGTGCTGCGCAACGCGCACGACGCGTTGCCCAAGGGCGCCTGGTTCGTCCGTCCCAGCGAGATCGAAGTGGTGGTGCACCCGCCGATCTCCACGAGCGACTGGACCCGCGACGACCTCGACCGGCGGATCGAGGAGATCCACGCCCTCTACCAGGCGACACTCCGGGGCTAGGGGGCGGCGCTACCATCGCGCCGTCATGAGCGATTTCGACCTCTTCGTGATCGGCGCGGGCTCGGGGGGCGTGCGCGCCAGCCGGGTCTCCGCCTCGTTGGGCGCACGGGTGGCGGTGGCCGAAGAGCGCGCCTTGGGTGGCACCTGTGTGAACGTCGGGTGCATTCCCAAAAAGCTCCTCGTCTACGCCTCGCACTTTCGCGACGAAGTGGAGGACGCGCGTCTCGGCTACGGCTGGGACGCCACCCTCCCGGACTTCGACTGGCCCACGCTCATCGCCAAGAAGAACGCCGAGATCGAACGTCTGAACGGGATCTACGGCGGGCTCCTCGACAACGCGGGGGTGACGTTCCTCCCGGGCCGGGCCCACGTCGAGGACGCCCACACGGTGAGTGTCGGGGGCGAGCGTCACCACGCCGAACGCATCCTCGTCGCCACGGGGAGCTGGCCCTTCGTGCCGGACATCCCCGGGCGCGAGCTCGGCATCACCTCGAACGACGCCTTCTACCTCGACCAGCTGCCCGAGCGGGTGCTGGTGGTGGGCGGCGGCTACATCGGTGTCGAGTTCGCCGGGATCTGGCACGGCATGGGCAGTCGCGTCACCCAGCTCTACCGCGGACCGCTCTTTCTGCGCGGCTTCGACGACGATCTGCGTCGCGGTCTGGCCGAGGAGATGCGGGGCCGCGGCGTCGACCTGCGCTTCGACACCAACGTCACCGCCCTCGCCAAGAACGGCGAGGCGATCCGGGCGACCCTCACCGACGGCTCGGAGCTCGAGGTGGACCAGGTGCTCTTCGCGACCGGCCGCCGCGCCCTCACCGAGGGGCTCGGTCTCGAGAACGCGGGGGTCGAGCTCGGGGTGCACGGCGCGGTCGCGATCGACAGCGAGCTCCGCACCAACGTCCCCCACATCTACGCGCTCGGCGACGTGACCGATCACCCGCGCTCGATGGACCTCACACCCGTCGCGATCCACGAGGCGATGTGTTTCGCCGAGAGCCAGTTCGGCGGGACGCCGCGCAAGCCCGACTACGAGGGGGTGCCCTGCGCGGTCTTCAGCCAGCCCTCCCTCGGTACCGTGGGGCTCAGCGAGGCGGAGGCCCGCGAGCGCTACGACGTGGAGATCTATCGCTCGAGCTTCCGCCCCTTGAAGCACACGCTCACCGGCCGCCCGGAGAAGACGTTGATGAAGCTCGTGGTCGATCGCGCCAGCGATCGCGTGCTGGGCGTCCACATGATGGGCCCCGAAGCCGGCGAGATCATCCAGGGCTTCGCCGTGGCGCTCCAGTGTGGGGCGACCAAGACGCAGTTCGATGCGACGGTCGGGATCCACCCGACCTCGGCGGAGGAGCTCGTGACCCTGCGAGAGCCGGTGGCGTCGTGATCTACCCCGAGCCGCGCTTTCTGCCCGGGGGCGACCGCTTCGTCCTGATCGAGTTCGGCGACGAAATGAACCTCGAGCTCAACTTCATCGCCCAGGGGCTGGCCGCCGCGGTCGAGGAGCAGCGACTCCCGGGGGTGGTCGAGACCGCGCCCTGCTTCGCCACCCTCCTCGTCCACTACGACCCCGACCGGGTCGGCTACGAGAGCCTGGTGGCTTCGTTGCGCGAGCTCCACCAGAGCCTCGGCTCGCCAGACGATCTCGAGGTGACGAGCCGGCTCTTCTTCTTCGAGACGATGTACCTCGACCCCTGGACCCGGGAATGCGTCGAGCAGTACTGCAAAGACGTGACGCCCAAGGAGCCCGATCCGGAGTTCGTGGCGCGCATCAACGGCCTCGACGACGTCGACCAGTTCGTCCGGGTCCACCAGGCGAGCGAGTACTGGAGCGCGGCCCTGGGCTTCTACCCCGGTGTCTCCTTCATGATGCCCCTCGATCCGCGGTCGCGGCTCAGCGCGCCCAAGTACAACCCGCCCCGCACCATCACGCCGTCCGGGGCCGTCGGGATGGGGGGCTCGTGCACCTGTATCTATCCGGCGGCGACCCCGGGCGGGTACCAGATCTTCGGACGGACCCCGGTGCCGATCTGGGACACCCAGCGCCGTTTCGACATCTTCGGCGACAACGTCGTGCTCTTCCGGGCGGGCGACCGGGTGCGCTTCGTCCCCGTGACCCGCGAGGAGTACGACGCGACCGAGGCGCGGATCGCCGCGGGCCGGTACGTGTACAACGTGATCGAGTACCAGAAGTTCTCGATGGGCGAGTACAAACGCTGGTGCGACGGAATCGAGAGCGAGCGCCGTTTCTAGCGAGAGCGAGGTCGAGGGCGTGTTCGAAGTCGTGAAGCCCGGTCTCCAGACCTGCATCCAGGACTACCCCGGACGGATCGGGTACTGGAACCTCGGGTTCCCGCCGTCGGGACCGATGGATTCGTGGTCGTTTCGGCTGGCCAACCTCCTGGTGGGCAACGAGCCGGGCGCCGCGGGCCTCGAGGTGCAGCTGATGGGGCCGACCCTGCGCTTTGGCCACGACACCGTGGTCGCCGTGTGCGGGGCGGAGATCCCGGTCACCCTCGACGACGCGGCCTTCCCGCTCTGGGAGAGCGTCGCGGTGAAGGCCGGCCAGCGCCTGGCCCTGGGCGTCGCCAAGCGCGGTGCGCGCGCCTACATCGCGATCGCCGGCGGCCTCGACACCCCGGTGCTCCTGGGCTCGCGTTCCACCTTTGCCGGCGCCGGCGTGGGGGGAATCGACGGCGGACCGATCCGCAAGGGCCAGGAGATCGCGCTCGGGCCCGGGAGCGGCCGCGCCGGGTATCGGGTGAAGCCCGAGGCGCGCCCCACCCTGCCCACCGACAAACGCTGGAAGATCGACGTGGTTCGCGGCCCCAACGACGACTGGGTCGACGAGGCCGGCCATACCCGCTTCCTCGCGACCGAGTGGCGGCTCGCCCCCGCGAGCGCGCGCACCGGGTTTCGCCTCGAAGGTCCGGACTGGACCTTCACCGACAAGGCCACCAACAAGGGGCCCGAACACGGCGCCGAGCCCTCGAACATCCTCGACCAGGGCTATCCCCTCGGCGGGATCAACCTCGGTGGCCAGACGCCGATCATCTTGGTCCACGACGCCCCGAGCATGGGCGGCTTCATCTGCCCCTACACGGTGCCGACGGGCGAGTTCTGGAAGCTCGGCCAGTCGAAGCCCGGCGACCTCTACCGCTTTCGAGCGGTGAGCGTCGACGAAGCCCAGGCCACCCGGCGCACCCTCGACGCCCGTTGCGGCCCCGAGAGCCTCGAGTAGCAGCGCTTGGACCCGGGCAACCGCAAAGCGGTCCTGGCCGCCATGGCCGCCAACGGCGGGATCGCGATCGCGAAGTTCGTCGGCTTCAGCGTCACCGGCGCGGCCTCGCTGCTCGCCGAGGCGGTGCACTCGGTGGCCGACACCGCCAACCAGGGGCTCCTGCTCTGGGGCGGACGCGCCGCCGGCCGCGGCGCGACGGCGACCCACCCGTTCGGGTACGGGCGCGAGCGCTACTTCTGGTCCTTCATCGTGGCGCTCGTGATCTTCTTTCTGGGCGGCGTCTTCGCGATGAGCGAGGGCCTCGAAAAGATCCGGCATCCGCATCCCCTGAACCAGCCGATCTGGGCGATCGGGATCCTGCTCTTCGGCATCCTGCTCGAGGGCAACTCGTTCCGGATCGCCGTCGTCGAGGCGCGTCGCCAGAAGGGCGATCTCTCCTGGTGGGCCTTCGTGCGCCGGACCAAGAACCCGGAGATCGCCGTCATCCTGCTCGAGGACCTGGGCGCCCTCATCGGCCTCGTCCTGGCGCTGGTGGGCATCGGTCTCGCGATGGTCACCGAGAACCCGCGCTGGGACGCGGTCGGCAGCGTCGCGATCGGGGTCTTGTTGATCGCGATCGGCGCGGTGCTCGCCTACGAGATGAAGAGCCTGTTGATCGGCGAAGGGGCGCGACCCGCCCACACGGCCGCCATGCGCGCAGCCCTCGAGGCCGGCGAGGACGTGATCCGGGTGATCCACCTGAAGACCCAGTACCTCGGCCCGGACGAACTGCTGCTCGGGGCCAAGGTGGAGTTCCGCCACGACCTGGGCGTGCGCGAGCTCGCCGACGCCATCGACGCCGCCGAACGGCGCGTGCGCGAGCGCGTGTCCCAGACCCGGGTGATCTTTCTCGAGCCCGACGTCTTCCGCGACCCGAGTCCCAGCGAAATACGGGCCCAGCGCCCGGAGGAGGAGCACGGATGAGCGCCCTCGATCTCGCCGAGATCCAGAACCTGTTGCACCAGTACTGCCACGCGGTCGACCGCGGCAGCGTGGAGGACATCCTCGAGGTCTTTCACCGCGACGCGGTGCTCGCGCCGCGCTACCTGGGCGACGAGGTCCACCGCGGGCGCGACGCGATCCGCGCGTGGTACACCGACTACGACCGCAAGGTGCGCTCGACGGTGCACCCGATGCGACACAAGATCAGCGCCCCCTACATCCAGGTCGACGGTGAGCGCGCCACGGCGGTCTGCTACCTCGACGCCGATTTCGTCAGCAACGCGAGCGGCGAGATGGGGCTCGCCACGGGGCGCTACGAGGACGTCCTCGTCAAAGACGGGGGTCGTTGGTGGATCGCCGAGCGCGTCATCGTGGTCGACCACTCGATCCACCTGGGCACCCCGGGCGGTTTTCCCTAGACCGTCGTCGGTGCGAGACGCACCCGGGCCTCGCCCGGCGTGGTGACCGCGTCGCGCTCGTTGCGCACGGCGAGGCGGAGCACCACCTCCCGGGTGGTGGGGTCGACGGAGACGATCTCGCCGCCGGCGCGTAGCCGCTCTCCCAGGTAGGCGATGTCGCGGTTGCTGTAGCTCATCTCGAGGAGCTCGCCGTCGTCGCCGAGCCAGCGGGTCACCACCTGACTCAGCCAATCGCCCTGGAGCGGGCCATCGATCACGACGTCGGGATAGCCCTCCACCTCCTTGGTGTAGGGGGCGTCGTAGTGGATGCGGTGGCCGTTCCAGAGCGCGGCGTTGAAGAAGAACAGATCGACCTCGTTGGGCTCGAAGACGATCTCGGGGAGCGGCTGGCCGGGCTTCAGGGTGTCGAGGGAGGGCATCGGGTCTCCTAGCGCGCGATCGTCGTGGTGACTTCGATGAGGACGAGCTCCCCGGTCTCGGTCTCGATGCGGGTCTCGGTCTCGAGGAAGATCAGCGGGCCGGTCTTCCCCTCCTTCTCGCGGATGTCGACGATCGTGCGGGTGGCCACCAGCTCGTCACCGGGTCGGATCGGGCGTTCGAAACGCACCCGGACCCCGCCGGCCATCACCCGCTGCAGCGGGAGGCTCGGGAGCAGCATGTCCGTCGTCAGGCCGTCGGGGCGCAGGGTGTCGAGAGGGCCCTCCGGCCAGAAGAGCGCGGTGTAGTAGAGCGGCGGTGCCTCCTCGCCGCTCAGGTAGCGGGGATCGCTCTGACGCGTCGCCATCGCGTAGTGCCGGATGTCCCGGCGCGTCGCCACTTCGCGCCGCGGGGGCGCCGAGCGCCCGACACAGGCGAGGATCTCCGACGTCAGCAAGCTCTCCACGCCGCTCCTCCTCGGTCGTGGAGGATAGAGCATCCCCGCGGGACCCCTCGGGAGAAGCCGCTATCATGCGCGCCCGGAGGAACGATGGCTGATTCAAACGATTTCTATCAATTCAAGGGCACCGAGGGGTACATCGTGTCCCAGCCCTTGATCGACGCGGTGAACTGCGCGATCGCCCTGGAGCGTCCACTCCTCATCAAGGGCGAGCCCGGCACCGGCAAGACCCTCCTCGCCCACCACGTGGCGGAGGGGCTGGGGATGGAGATGGAGTCCTGGCACATCAAATCGACCTCGAAGTCGAGCGAGGGGCTCTACGTCTACGACACGGTCCAGCGTCTCAACGACGCCCGCTTCGGCGACGGCGAGGTCTCGGACATCCGTCACTACATCAAGTACGGGCCGCTCGGGCGGGTCTTCCAGGCGAAGGAACGCCAGGTCCTGCTGATCGACGAGATCGACAAGGCGGACCTCGAGTTCCCGAACGACCTCCTCCGCGAGCTCGACGAAATGCGCTTCACCGTGATGGAGACGAACGATCTGGTCGCCGCCCAGCAGCGCCCGGTCGTCATCATCACCTCGAACAACGAGAAGGAGCTCCCCGACGCCTTCCTGCGTCGCTGTGTGTTCTACTTCATCGAATTCCCCGACAAGGAGCTCATGAAGGAGATCGTGGCGGTCCACCACCCGAACCTCGACGCCACGCTGCTCGACCAGGTGCTGATCAAGTTCTACTGGCTCCGCGAGCAGGACGAGCTGCGCAAAAAGCCCTCCACGTCGGAGCTGATCGACTGGATCGCGGCGCTCCTGCGCTCGGGGATCTCGGTGGACCAGATCGAGGGGCACATTCCGTTCCTGGGCGCGCTGCTCAAGAACGAGCAGGACACCGAGGCCCTCGACCAGTTCCAGCAGAAGGGCGGGAACTTCCCCTCCGACTGGGCGGAGCTCGGGCCCCGCTACAACAACTAGAGGCGGCGACGACCGGCGATGTTCCTCGACCTCTTCTACGGGCTGCGCGACGAAGGCGTCCCCATCTCCATGAAGGAGTGGATGATGTTCATGGATGCCCTCAAGCAGGGCCTCCACGGCGCCAGCCTGTTGCGCTTCTACCACCTGGGCCGCGCGTGTCTGGTGAAGAGCGAGGTCTATTTCGACGCCTACGACCGCGTCTTCGCCAAGGTGTTCGAGGGGATCGAGGGCGAGCTCGACATCGAGGACGAAGTGCTCGAGTGGCTGCGAGACCCCAAGAACTTCGAGGGGCTCACCGACGAGCAGCGCGCGATGCTCGAGCACCTCACCCACGACGAGTTGATGAAGCGCTTCCTCGAGACCCTCGCCGAGCAGGACGAACGCCACGACGGGGGTGGACGCTGGGTCGGCACCGGCGGGCGCTCGCCCTACGGGCACGGCGGAGAACACCCCACCGGGATCCGGGTGGGCGGGCCCGCGAAGAGCCGCTCGGCGATGAAGGTGGCCGAAGAGCGCCGCTTCTCGAACTACCGCACCGACCTCTCGATGGACCTGCGTCAGACGAAGGTGGCCCTGCGGCGGCTGCGTCACCTCACCCGCGTGGGGCCCGAGGACGAGCTCGATCTCGACGAGACGATCGACGAGACCTGTCGCAACGCCGGTGACATCGAGCTGGTCTTCCGCCCCGAGAAACGCAACAACGTGCGGCTCCTGCTGCTGATGGACGTGGGCGGCACGATGGACCCCTACTTCGAGCCGATGAGTCGGCTGCTCACCGCGCTCCACGAAGAGCGCGGGCTCCGCGAGTTCCAGGCCTACTACTTCCACAACACGATCTACGAGCACGTGTTCAAGACCGGTCAGATGAGCCACGACGATGTCGTGCCCACCGGCGACCTCCTGCGACGGCTCAACAGCCGTTGGAAGCTCCTGATCGTGGGCGACGGCGCCATGCACCCCGCCGAGCTGATGGAGCCCTTCGGGAACATCGACCCGCGGCGCGTGAGCGAGACGCCCTCGATCTACTGGCTCCAGAAGTTCGCCGAGCACTTCAACCGCTCGGTGTGGGTGAACCCCGACTCGCCCAAGATCTGGAACCACACCATGACGACCCGGGTGATCCGGCGGCTCTTTCCGATGTACCACCTGAGCGTGGACGGGATCGAAGACGCGGTGACCGCCCTCGTGGGCGCCCGCGCCCCGCTGCACTAAGCGAATCGCGCTCCCAGGGCCCGGACGCGGGCCCGCGCCCGCTTCTTCCACGGCGCCGCGTTGGCCACCACGATGAAGACGCGACGGTAGCGTCCCTCGGGACAGCGAAGCGGCTCGACCCCGTGCCAGGCGTGTTCGGTGCGCGCGAAGAGCAGGCTCCGGTTGCCGACCCCCACCGAGCGCTCGGAGCCCGCGAAGTCGTCAAAGGCGGGGGCGCTGCGCCGCGAGAAGCGCCCCGCGTCGTCGAGAATCAACGTCTCGCCCCCCCACTCCGCGCGCCAGTCGCGCTCGTCGTTGAAGTAGAAGATGTGCGACGCGAGCTTGCGCTTGGCGTCGCAGTGGGGTGACACCGAGGCGCCGGGCGGCGTGTAGTGCCAGTGGTAGTCGGCGTCGTAGGTGGGGACGCGGAGCATCCGACACAGAAAACGCCGATAGCGCTCGCCCTCGAGCTCCGCGATGAAGGCCTCCCACGCCGGAGACAGGGTGAGATCGGGCCGATAGTCGAGGGCCAGCCGGTCGTGACTCTGCTGGCCGAATTTGCGGGTCTCCCCAAAGTGCTCGTCCATGGCCTCGGGCGGCGGCATCGATTCCAGCAGGGCCCGGTACCCCTGCTCGTGGAGGAACCCGGCGGGATTGATCCACGGAAAGGGCGCGATGCGGCGAAAGGCCCGGGCATCCTCTGCGTCGATCCGCTCCCAGTCGAGAAATCGCACCGGGACGCCTACCAGAGGGCCTCGAGCATCTGCGCCAACGCTTCGGGCGTGGCGATGTCCCGGTCCGGGGCGTCGAAGTGCTCGAGCTCGGCGGCGATGGCGTGGGCCACCTCCGGAATCTCCTCGCGCTTGGCGCCGGCCACCGAGAGCCGGCGCGGCACGTCGAGGGTGTCGACGAAGCGGTCGATCGCGTCGGCGCAGCCCACCGCCACCTCCGCATCGGAGCCTTCGAGACCCAGGGCGCGCCCGATCACGGCCTGGGCGGGCGCGGTGCGCTCGAGCAGGAAGCGACACGCCGAGGGCAGCACGATGCACGACGTGACACCGTGGGGAATGTCCCAATGGGCGCCGATCTGGTGCCCCATCGGATGGCTCAGCCGCAGCCCGATGCGCTTGGTGTTCATCAGCCCGAAGAGCGACTTCCACGCCGCGTGCTGACAGGCGAGTCGGTCTTCCAGCGCCGAGGGGTCCGCCGAGGCCGGCAGGTGCCGGCGCAGGTCCTGGATCGCGCCCACCGCGAGGGTCTCGAGGATCGGGTGCGAGTAGGGCCACCACAGCCCCTCGACGGCGTGATCGAGGGCCTTCACCCCGGTCGACGCCCACAGCCACGCCGGGGTCGGCACCGTGAGCTCGGGGTCGAAGATCACCACCCGCGGCTGCATCCGCGTGTCCAGGTAGACGTTCTTCACCCGGGTGGCTTCGTCGGTCATGCCCGCCGCGTAGGTGAACTCGCCCGCCGACAGCGTGGTCGGCATCGTGATCTGGGGAAGCGCCGCCCCGCCGGCTTCGATCTGTTGGAGCACCACCATCTTGGCGGTGTCGGTGGGACTCCCGCCGCCGAAGACCACCAGCGCGTCGGCCGCGGCGTCGTCGGCCATCGCGGTGGCCGCGCGCACCGAGCTCTCTGGGACGTGCTGGCCGCACTCGGAGAAGGTCCCGGCGTGCCGCGCGCCGAGGATCGCTTCCACGCGGGAGACGAGATCGGTCTGTGTCGCGAGGGTGCGGCCCGTGATGAGCAGTGCGCGCCCCGACCCGAGGGCGTCGAGCTCGGCCCCTAGGCCCTCCACCGCCCCGATGCCCGAGAGCACCCGCTCCGGGCCGAATGCGCTGTAGTCATGGATCATCGCGGCCTGCCCTCCCGAGAGCGCCCGACTCCCGCCGGGGTCGAAGCGGCGCGATGGTAGGGCTAGGGCCGACACTCGGCGAGACGCTCGAGCGCATCCTCGACGTCGCTCGCGTCGAGGTCGAGATGGGTGACGGCGCGAAAGCGCCGGGCGTCGATCGGGTTGATCCAGACACCGAGCGCACGGGTCTGCTCGAGGAAGCGCTTCGGATCCGACACCGGGAACATCACCATGTTGGTCTGGGGCTCGCCCTCGATCTCGAAGCCCAACGCGGCCAGACCCTCGCCGAGGCGTCGGGCGTTGGCGTGGTCGTCGGCCAGCCGGTCGATGTGATGGTCGAGGGCGTAGAGCCCTCCGGCGGCGATGACCCCGGCCTGGCGCATTGCACCCCCGAGGCGTTTGCGGATCCGCCGAAGCGGGTCGCTGTGCTCGGCGCGCGCCGCCACGACCGACCCGACCGGTGCCCCGAGGCCCTTCGACAAACACACCGAGACCGTGTCGAAGGGCGCGGCAAGGGCGTCGAGCGCCACGCCGCTCGCCACCGCCGCGTTCCAGATTCGCGCGCCGTCGAGGTGCAGGGCCAAGCCGGCCCCCTGGGCCAAGTCGCACACGGCCTTCTGGATCGCGAGGGGGAAGACGATCCCGCCCGCCGAATTGTGGGTGTTCTCGATCGCGAGGAGCCGCGTCGCCGGGCGGTGGAGGTCCCCGGGTTGGATCGCGGGCTCGAGCTCCTCGACCCCGAAGATCCCGCCGGTGCCGAGGGTCTGGATCTGAGCACCCGAGATGGCCGCCGCAGCGCCCGCTTCGTAACGCAGGATGTGACAGCCATCGGTGCCGAGGATCAGATCTCCGGGACGGGTGTGGAGGTTGAGACAGGCCTGGTTGGCCATCGTGCCGCTCGGAAAGAACACGGCGGCCTCTTTGCCCAGGCGCTCGGCCACTGCGGCCTCGAGCGCGTTGACGCTCGGGTCTTCGCCGTAGACATCGTCGCCCACCACCGCCTCCGCCATCGCGCGGCGCATGCCGGCGGTCGGCCGGGTGACGGTGTCGCTGCGGAAATCGAGGCTCTTCATCGTGGCGTCCCCTCCGAAGTGCCGCGGAAGCGTAGCGGGCGGCGAGAGCCAGCTCTGCGAAGCGGGCGCGAGCCTGGGAGGAATCGCGATTCACCAGCGCGCGTGGGGGCTTCGCCACCTCGGCTGCGTTTCGTCTGCCCAGTGCCACGCTGGATCCGCTTTCATTTTTCTAAAGCGTACTTTCAAAAAATCGATACCCGAAAGGTGATGTCGGGCAACAAAGTTGAAGTGACTTCTGAGAATCAGACCGAGCGCTCGGCCACGGGCCCGAGCTGGCTCGACGCGCTCGACGACGAAGACCTCATGTTCGTGCGGCGCTTCGTGCTGGCCTCGGGCTCGCTCAAAGCCGTCGCCCACAGCTATGGCATCAGCTACCCGACGGTCCGCCTCCGTCTCGACCGGCTCATCCAGAAGATCGAAGTCCTCGAGTCCCACCGCGACACGAGCCCCTTCGAACGCCGGCTCCGCCTCCTCTACGCGGAGGGCCGGGTCGATCTCGATACCGTGAAGACCCTGCTCCGGGAACACCAGAGCGCCCTCGACACCCCCCCGGCCCTCGGGCCCCGTTCGGGAGAACCCTCATGACGCGACTCGCTCCGCCCCTGGTCCTCGCCGTCTGCGCGGCGGTTCCGCTCCTCGCCACGGCGAGCCACGCGGAGCCCGCGGAGAGTGCCGCCCACGCGGTGTCCGTTGCCACGGGGAGCACTGCCCGAGCGGTGTTCGTTGCGACGGGGAGCCCTGCCCGAGCGGTGTTCGTTGCGACGGGGAGCGACGCCGAACCGGTGTCCCTCGCCGGCCCCCAGTCCGACGCCGCCCTCGCGGCGATCGTGGCCCACGCGGAGGGCGACACCGCCGCGAGCACCCATCCGGTCCTCCGCTGGAACGCTCCGCCGGTCTCCGGCCCGCGCTACGTCCTGAGCGGGCACGTGCGTTACGAGGGCGTCGACGGCACCGGGTATCTCGAGATGTGGAGCCATTTCGGCGACCGAGGCTCCTACTTCTCCCGCACGCTGGCGGAGGGGGGTCCCCTCGCGCGCCTCAGCGGCGACTCCGCGGGACGCTCGTTCTCGCTGCCCTTCGACACCGGCGAGAGCGGTCTCGTGCCCGAGCGGGTCGAGCTCAACATCGTGCTCCCCGGTCGCGGTCGGGTCGTGGTCAGCGAGCTGCGTTGGTCGGGCGCGGCCGACGCGGGCGCGCCACCGAGCGCAGCGGGGGGTCCCACCCT
>JANQRO010000223.1 GCA_028284525.1 Myxococcota bacterium
GCGCCGACGCCAGGCACCGACCCGGCGCTTCACGCGACCGCCGTCGCAATCGGTCTCGGTCCGCGATTCGACCAGGCGAGCCACCGATTCGATCTCTCCGAATCCGAGAAAGACGACCGTGGGCCCCGCCGCAGCGCCCTCCGCGTTGCGGTAGCTGCGCAGGTTCAAGTGGAGCCCGTGGGGACCGACCCGGGCGAGCCAGTTGCTGGCCCGGAGCCCGTCGCGAAACGAAGCGAGCGTCGCGCTCGACACCAACGCCATCAGCCCCGCCGAGAGCGCCGCGACCGGGCCGACGACCAGCCACAGAAGCGCCGGGATGCGTCCCGCCTCGTGCCACAACCCATAGCCGAGGCCGACCACCCCGGCGCCGAAGAGCAGACCCATCACCAGGTCGCCGACCGGGTTGTGGCGGAAGATGCGTGTCCCCGGCGCCAGGGGCGCGACGCGATCGTCGGCGTGGAGGTCCATCGCCTTGCGCCTCGGCGAGCGCCCCTCCGGGCTTGAGGCCGGGCTCGGACCCGCTAGCGGAGCTCTTCGATCTGCAGGAGGGTGTTGCGGTCGCGGTCGCTGGCCTGGCGGAAGCGCGCGGGGCCGGCGAGCTCGGCCTCGCGATCGGGCTCGAGAGAGGGCGGGTCTTCCGCCGGGTCCTTGAAGATGCGCCGGATCTCGTACTTGGTCGTGCGCTCGGCGGGGATACGGCCCACCTCGCGGATCAAGCGTCGCATCGCCTCGGCGGGGAGGTTCTCGCCGTGGTCGGCACCCGACTCGCGGCTGATCGACTCTTCCATCAACGTGCCGCCGAAGTCGTTCGCGCCGGAGAGCAGCGCCACCTGGGCGAGCTTGGTGCCCATCTTCACCCACGACATCTGGATGTTCTGGATGAAGGGCCGCAGGAAGAGCCGCGACACGGCCACCATGCGCAGGTCCTCGGGGGTGTTCGAGCCGGGACGTGCGCCGAGGTGGTTGTAGAGCTTGTTCTTCTCGTGGATGTAGCCGAGGGGCACGAACTCGGTGAAGCCCCCGGTCTCGCGCTGGATGTCGCGGATGATGGCCAGGTGCTCGGCGACGTGGTGCGGCTTCTCGACGTGGCCGTACATCACCGTCGCCGTCGAACGCAGCCCCACCCGATGGGCCGCTTTGATGATCTCGATCCAGCGCGCGGTCTTGAGCTTGTTCGGCTCGATCACGTCGCGCACCTCGTCGACGAGGATCTCGGCGGCCGTGCCGGGGATCGTGCCGAGCCCGGCGTCGCGCAGCCAGCGCAAGTAGTCCTCGAGCTCCATCCCGCTCTGCTTGTGTCCGTGGTCGATCTCTTCGGGAGAGAAGGCGTGGAGATGGATCTCCGGAAACTCGGCCTTCAAGGCCGTCACGATCTCGTGGTAGTGGGTGTGGTTCTTGGCCGGGTGGATCCCGCCCTGGATGCAGAATTCGGTGGCACCCCGGGCGACCGCGTTGCGCCCCTTCTCGACCAGCACCTCCATCGGGTAGTCGTAGGCGTCGGCTTCGTCCTTGTGACGGGAGAAGCCGCAGTAGGTGCACCCGGTGTAACAGATGTTGGTGAAGTTCATGTTGCGGACGACGACGAAGGTGACGACGTCACCCTTGTCGTCCGCGCGCGCCACGTCGGCAGCCCGCAGCAGGGCCTGGAGGTCCGGGCCCTGGGCCTCGAGCAGCACTTCGGCGTCGGCCCGGTCGAGGAGGACCCCCGAGAGGGCGCGGTCGAGCACCTTCGCCACGGGCGGGCTGATGTCCGAGAGCAGACGTTCGAGGCTCATGCCGCCTCCATCCGGGGGGTCTCCCGAGCGTAGCCGTCCGGGCGGGCAAAGGTCGTCGCGAGTGCGTGCATCGCGGGATCGAAGAACTCCGGGTGTTCGAGCAGCATCTCCGGGTAGACCGGGAGTCGCTGCCGCAGCCGCTGTCCCGCCGCCTCGGTGCGCTCGCGCAGGGCGTCGAGCTTGGGCCAGGGCGCCTCGGGGTTGATGAAATCGATCGTGACTGGCGAGACCCCGCCCCAGTCGTCCACGCCGGCCCGGAGCAGGCGGTCGAGCAGATCGACCTGGTCCGGGTCCTGGAGCTTCGCCAGGTTGGGCGGCGCCTGGAGGTGGACCTGTGGGCCGAGCACCAGCCGCGCGATCGCCACCCAGGCCACCACGTCGTCGTCCTCGGGGGAGGGCGCCCCGCGCATCTTGGTGTCGGGCTTGGGGTGGAAGGGCTGCACGATCGCTTCCTGGATGTGGCCATAGCGGTCGGCCAGCTCGCGAATCGCGAGCAGGGTGTCGACGCGTTCCTCGATGGTCTCGCCGATCCCGAGCAGGATGCCGCTGGTGAAGGGGATCTTGAGCTCGCCGGCCTCGTGGTGCATGCGCAGCCGCAGCGCCGGCTTCTTGTCGGGCGCCCAGAAGTGCGCCTGGCCCTTCTCGTGGAGCCGCTCGCTGGTCGATTCGAGCATCAGACCCATCGAGGCGTTGAGGGGTCGCAGCTCGACCAGCTGCTCCTGGCGGAGGAGACCGGCGTTGGTGTGGGGGAGCAGGCCGGCATCGATCGCCGCCCGGCAGGCGTCGACCAGGTACTCGACGGTGCTCTGATACCCCTGCTCGCCCAGCCACTCGCGGTAGCCCTTGAAGGCGACCTCGGGTTTGTCGCCGAGACACATCAGCGCCTCGATGCAGCCCGCCCGTTCGGCCGTGGTGCAGGTCTCGGAGACCTCGGGCAGGGTGTAGGTCTTGGCCGCCGGGTCGTTGGGATGCTTCACGAAGGTGCAGTAGGTGCAGCGATTCCGGCAGAGATTGGTGAGCGGGATGAAGACGTTGGGCGACACCGTGACGACGTCGCCAAAGGCGCGCTGCTTGGCCTCCGCGGCCGCCGCCGCGACGGCCTCGAGCACACGGCGGTCGGCGCGCGCCGCGTAGCCCAGCGCCTCGGCGCGAGCGCGGTCCACGACGCCGGTCTCGACCGCCTCGCGCGCGGCGGCCTCTGCCTCGCGCAGGGGGAGCGGGTGTGCTGTCGCCATGGTGCTACCGGGAGAATCCACCGTGGTCGGGGGGGACGAAGGCCGTCCTCTGGGCTCGCAAGACGGACTATACCCCGGCCGCCCGGGGCCGAACCAGGCTCGGCAGCACCTCGCCGATCTGCCCCCGTGCCACCGCGTCGGCCAGATCGTCCATCTCGGTGGCCGAGCCGTTGACGATCACCACCCGGGCACCGGCCTGCTTGGCCACCGGCACCACCTCCGCGATCGGGTAGACAGCCAGGGTCGAGCCCACCGCGAGCATCAGGTCGCAGCTCTGCGCGGCCACATGGGCACGCAACAAGTCGCGCTGGACCAGCGCCTGTCCAAACGAGATCGTCGCGGACTTGAGCACCCCGCCGCACTTGCGGCACTCCGGATCCTCTTCGCCGTCCTGCACCCGCTCGAGGGCGTGCTCCATCGGCAGCCGATCCTCGCACATCATGCACATCACTTCGCGGAGCGTCCCGTGGATCTCGATGACCCGCTCGGGGTTGCTCCCGGCCTTCTGGTGCAGGCCGTCGACGTTCTGGGTGATCAGCGCCTCGAGGGCGCCGCGGGTCTCGAGCTCGACGAGGGCGCGGTGGCCGGCGTTGGGCTCGGCGGTCCAGGCGACGTGGACGAGCCGATCGCGCCAGGCGCGTTTGCGCACCTCCGGATCCGCCATGTAGTTCTGGATCGTCGCCATCTTCTCGGCCTCGGGGTTCTTGGTCCAGATCCCGTCGGGGCCGCGGAAGTCGGGGATCCCCGACTCGGTGGAGATGCCAGCGCCGGTCAGCACCGTGATGCGCTCGGCGGCGGCGATCAGTTCGCGGGCGCGTTCGTGCTCGGGGTCGCGTGCCATAGCCTCCTCTTCGTCGGGGAGACGGTTCAGGCGTCGGCGTCGTCGACGCCGATCCAGCCCCGCAGGGCCTCCGGGTCGGCCTCCCACAGCCAGTCCCCGGCAGCCTGGCCCGCTCCGCAGCGCTCGTCGAGGACGCGGAACAGTCCGACCAGGGCGGGCACCATCTTGTCACCCGAGAGCCTGGAGTACAGCACCTTTCCGATCCGCGTGCCGCGGCGCGAGCCGCCCACCAGCACCACGTGGTCGTTCTTGCCGTAGCCGAAGATCCCGATCTCCGCGGCCGGAGGGCGGGCGCAGTTGTTGGGGCAGCCGGTCATCCGGATCTCCGCCTCGACGTGGCCCAATCCCGCCTCCTCGATCGCGTCGAGGTAGCTCGGCAGGATCCGCTCCGCCTCGGTCATCGCCAGGCCACAGGTGGGCTTGGCTGGGCAAGCCATGGCCCAGCGCCGCACCGCCGACTTCGCTTCGGGGCGCGGGGCGCCCGCGGCGTCGAGGGTGGCGAGCAGCGCGTCGGGGTCGCGGATTCCCGAGAGCACCAGGTCCTGGTGGGGCGTCACCCGCACCCCGAGATCCTGCGCCACCACCGCCTTGCGGATCCCGGCCCGGAGCTCCGGCGAGATCCGGCCGTTGTCGATCGACAGACCGTAGGAGTGGGTGCCTCGCGGACCGGGGTGGAGACCGCCGAGGAGCTGCGCCTCGGGCAGGAGCCCGGGCTCGGCATCCACGAGATCGAGACCGTGGTCGCGGCGCAGCGCGGCCTTGACGGTGTCGAGGCCGAGGCGGCGGATCGTGTACTTCCAACGCGCCTGGCGGCGGTCCTTGCGCTCGCCGTGGTCGCGCTGGAGGAGCGCGATGCCGCGACACGCGGCGACCACCTGGTCGCGACGGATGCGCCCGAGGTAGAGCCCGAGCAGCGGCGCCGTCTTCGCGTTGTTGTGGGTCGTTCCCATCCCGCCGCCGCTGTAGAGATCCCAGAGCGTCCCGTCGCAGCGCCCGTCCTCGACGACGGGGATCAACCCGATGTCCTGGGTGCGCAGGTCGACCGCGTTGTCCCGCGGGTGGGCGATCCCGATCTTGAACTTGCGGGGCAGGTACTGCGGTCCGTAGAGCGGCTCCTCGGCGTGGAGTGGCTGCGTGCGATCGCCCTCCTCGTCGATGCCCCACACCTGAAAGAAGGAGGACGACTTTGGCGCCAGCTCGTCGGCGATCTCCTCGGCGAGGGCGGCGGCGCCGACCTCCCACTCGGGGTCGAGGCCGTCGAGGGAGGAGGCCATGACGTTGCGGTTGACGTCGCCGCAGGCGGCGAGGGTGCCGTCGCGGCGGTAGTGCCGGGACAGGTGACGGATCAGCGGAGCGAGATCGGTGCCGCCCACCCAGTGGTACTGGATCGCCTGACGGGTCGTGAGCCGCAGCGTGCGATCGGCGAAGCGCTCGGCCGCGTCGTCGAGTGCGACCCACTGCGCCGGGCGGAGCTCCCCGCCGGCCGGCAGCTTGATCCGCACCATGAACATGTAGCGGTCGGTCTTGCGGCCGCGTTCGCCCCGGGCCTGCTGTTTGTAGACCCCGAAGAACTTCGACAGCTCCTTGCCGTCGTTGCTGAGGGTCGGGATCTCGCCGGCACTCAGCGCGTCGATCTCGGACCCGAAGGGGGTGCCGTCGGGCAGATAGAAGAGACCCTCGCTGGCCCGCTTGATGCGCTCGTTCTTCGACAGCGCGTCGAGCTCGACGCGGCCGAGGGACTTCGCCGGTTCCGAGGGCGGAACCCAGTCTCGCTGCTCGCCCACTGGCGGTGCCTCCAGCGCCGCTCGCGCGCGGCGCCCGTTGATGCGCCAAAAGAGCGTAAATGACTGCGGTATCGATCTCCAATATTCGGGTCGTTAAGTGTGTTTTAGCCCCGGGTCCGGCGAATCCGCACCCCGGCGTGCTGGAGCACCCCGGCGATCGGCTTGGGTTTGCGCACCGTCACCTCGACCGCGTCGGCGTCGAAGGACGCCAGTAGCGCCTGGGCGATGCGCTCGGCGAGGGCCTCGACCAGCTTGTGCTCGCGGTTCGCGGCCACGTCCTCGATCACCTCGAAGACCCGGCCGTAGTGGAGCGTGTCGCCGATGCGGTCGCTCCGCCCGGCGCGGCGCAGGTCGCGCTCGATCTCCACGTCGAGGGTCACGGGTCGGCGCATCCGGCGCTCGGCGGCGCTCACACCGAGGGCCGCGGGGATCTCGATCCCCTCCAGCAGAATCCGATCGCCGGCCACGGGCTAGCCGCCGATTTGCGACATCGTCCGCTCGGGCTTCACGAAGAGCCCGTCGGTGATGTGGTGCTTGAGCTCCTTGGTCGCCACCGCGGCGCGCAGCCGCGCCGCGACCTGGGCGTCGTCCTCCCCGCTGCGCAGCGCGGCGAGCAGATCGTGCTCGCGCAGCGAGAAGAGACAGGTGCGGATCTTGCCGTCGGCGGTGAGCCGGATGCGGTTGCAGTCGGCGCAGAAGGGGGCGGTCACCGAGTCGATGAAGCCGAGGACGCCAGGGCTTCCGTCTTCGAAGACCCAGTCGCGGCTCGGCGCGTGGGGATCCTGGTCGGGGCTCGGCGCGAGGGCGTAGCGTTCCTGGATCCGCTCGCGCAGCTCGCGGCCGGGAACCAGCGAGTGCTCCCCCCAGCGGTGTCCGTGCTCGAGGGGCATGAACTCGATGAAACGCACCTCGAAGTCTCGGCGTCGGGCGAGCTCCGCGAAGTCGAGGGCTTCGTGATCGTTCATCCCGCGGATCGCCACGCAGTTGATGCTGATCGGCGTGAGCCCCGCCGCCTCCGCGGCGTCGATCCCCTCGAGTACCCGGGGCAAGGCGTCGCGCTGGGCCATCCGCGCGAAGTTCTCGCGGTCGAGGGTGTCGAGGCTGATGTTCACCCGCTCGAGCCCGGCCTTGGCCAGGGGCTCGGCCAGCCGCACCAGCTCGGTGGCGTTGGTGGTGAGGGCCAGGTCCTGGAGCCCGGGAAGGACCGCGAGCTCCTCCACGAGAAAGGGCAGGTTCTTGCGCAGCAACGGCTCGCCGCCGGTGAGGCGGAGCTTGCGCACCCCGAGCTCGATGGCGATGCGGGCCAGCCGCACGATCTCCTCGAAGGTGAGCAGGTCGCCTTTGGGGAGCCACTCGATGTTCTCGTCGGGGATACAGTAGAGACAGCGGAAGTTGCAGCGATCGGTGACCGAGATCCGAAGGCTCTCGATCTCGCGCCCGAAGCTGTCCTGGAGCGGCAGCGCGACGGAGGTCGCCGGGGGGGTCGGCATCGCGAAAAAGTAGGGAAGATCCCTGGGGATGCCTACAATGGCGCGCCCAGACCCCGCTTCGAGCCTGCTGGAGAACCCCATGGGACAGAGCTTCGACGAGATCGTGGCGCGTGAGGCGCGCTGCTTTTTGCCGGTCGTGCAGCGGATGCCGGTGGCCCTCGCCTCGGGCCAGGGCTCGCGCGTGCGAGACGTCGAAGGCCGCGAGTACCTCGACCTGACCGCGGGCTGGGGCGTCACCGCCCTGGGTCACAGCCACCCCGCCCTGCGCGACGCCATCGCCGAGCAGGCCGGCACGCTGATGAACGTGACCAACCTCTTCTACAGCCTGCCCCAGCTCGAGCTCTCCGAGCGCATCCTGGCGGTCGCGCCGGACGCGATTACCCGCTGCATGTACGTGAGCTCCGGGGCCGAGGCGATGGAGGGAGCGCTCAAGATGGCGCACCGCGCCACCGGTCGGACCGAGTTCGTCTCGACCACCAACTCCTTCCACGGCCGCACCCTGGGCGCGCTCCGGGTGATCGGCCAGGCCAAACACCGCGACGCCTACAGCGCCCTGATCAAGGGTTCGACGGTGGTGCCCTTTGGCGACCTCGACGCCGCCCGCGCCGCGATCACCGAGGAGATCGCCGCCTTCGTGGTGGAGCCGGTGCAGGGAGAAGGGGGGGTGCACGTCGCGCCGGCGGGCTACCTCGCCGGGATCCGCGAGGTCTGTGACGCCACGGGCACCCTGCTTCTCCTCGACGAGATCCAGACGGGCATCGGCCGCACCGGGCGCTGGCTGGCCCTCGAGCACGACGACGTCGTGCCCGACATCCTGACGCTGGGCAAGGGGCTCGGTGGGGGCGTCCCGATCGCCGGCTGGTTCTGCACCGAGGCGGTCGCCGACACCGTGAGCCTGGGCGACCACGGTGGCACCTACGCCGGAAACCTCCTGGCCTGCGCCGCGGCCAACGCGGTGATGCGGGTGGTCGAGGAAGAGGGGCTCGTCGAGCGCGCCGACCGGGTCGGGGCGGCGGTGATGCAGCGCCTCGAGGGCTTCGCCGCCGAGCACCCCGACAGGGTAAAGGACGTGCGGGGGCGCGGGCTCCTCGTCGGCCTCGACTTGGCCGACGCCGAGCGGGCGGCGGGGCTGCCGCGGGCCGCCCTCGAGCGCGGGGTCCTCGTGAACCTCACCGCCGGGACGGTGATGCGGCTCTTCCCGGCGCTCAACATTCCCGAGGCCGAGCTGATGGACGGCCTCGACACGTTGCTCGAAATCGTCGCGGCCTGAACACAGGGGCGTCGCGGCCACGGTTGGGGGGACGGGTGCTCGAAGCGAGAACGCGACGGAGTCGCGCGATGCGGGGAATCGCGGTGGCGCTCGTGGCGTGCGCCGTGCTGGCCTCGGCGGGCTATCAGCGGGCGAGCTCGCCGCCGGGCGCACGGCTCTACATCGTGAGCCCCGCCGACGGGGCCACCGTGTCGAACCCGGTGACGGTGGTCTTCGGTCTGCGCGGGATGGGTGTCGCGCCCTCGGGTGTAAAGCGCGAGAACACCGGGCACCACCACCTCCTCGTCGACTCCGCGCTCCCGGCGATGGATGCGCCGGTGCCCGCCGACGACCGACACCTGCACTTCGGCGGCGGTCAGACCGAGACGACGATCGAGCTGGCGCCGGGGTCACACACCCTCCAGCTCGTGCTGGGCGACGAGAACCACGTCCCCCACGACCCCCCCGTGGTGTCCGAGACGATCACGATCACGGTACGCTGAAGCTCGGGAACGCGGGATCGTCGCGCAGTACGGCGGTGTAGCCCTCCCGGTAGCTCGGGTAGCGGAAGTCGTACCCCGTCGCGCGCAGCCGCGTGTTGCGACAGCGCTTGCCGCCCACCGCGTCGCCGTCGGGACGCGGGGGGGGCACGCCGAGGGCGCGCGCCAGCCACGCGACCACGTCGCTGCGCGGCGCGGGCTCGTCGTCGACCCCGACGAGGGTGGGAGGCAACGCGGTCCCGTCGTCGTGCGCCGCGAGCAGGTGGGCAAGGGCGCCGGCCGCGTCGTCGCGATGGATGCGGTTGGTGTAGGCCGCTCCCCCTCTGGCTCCGACGTCGCGCACCGTGGCGGCCAGCCGGGTGCGACCGGGGCCGTAGATCCCGCCGAGACGAAGGGACAGGTGGGCGCCCTCCCAGGCGGCGACCCGCGCCTCGGCCTCGAGCTGAACCGCGCCGCGGAAGCTCGCCGGCGCGGTCTCGGAGTCCTCGTCGACTTCCTCTCCGGCATCCTGGGCGTAGACCGAGGTGCTCGAGGTGAAGAGCAGGGCCGGCGGCGTGGGGTGGGTCGCGCGGAGCGCGTGCTGGAGGGCGGCGAGGGTGTCGAGATAGGCCGCCCGGTAGGCGGCTTCGTCGCCGCGTGAGGCCGCCACACAGCTCACCACCGCGTCGAAGGGCGGCGCCGCCTCGCACCAGCGCGCGATCGCGTCCGCGTCGGCGAGGTCCAGGGCCACGAGGTCATCGGACCCGGGCGGGGGGCTGCGCCGGATCCCGACCGCCTCGTCACCCGCGGCGCGCAGACGCGTCAGCAGAGCGCGTCCGATGTAGCCACAACCCGCGACGAGGACGCGCACGCCGCCTACCCGGGAAAGAGGCCGCCGTTCACGTGGATCACGGTGCCGTGGATGTAGCTGCCGCGGGTGGCGAGGTAGGAGACGACGTCGGCCACCTCGTCGGTGCTTCCCATCCGCCCGAGCGGGACGCGCTCGAGGATCCCCTGACGCGCCTCCTCGGGGAGCTCCCCGGTCATGTCGGTCTCGATGAAGCCGGGCGCCACCGAGTTCACCAGGATCTCGCGATTCGCCAACTCGAGGGCCAACGACTTGGTCAGCGCGTCGAGACCCGCCTTGGCCATCGTGTAGGGCGACTGCCCGCGGTTGCCCATGTGACCCACCACGCTCGAGATGTTGATGATCCGGCCGCTCTTCTGTCGCAGCATGAACCGGCGCAGCACGAGCTTGGTGAGGTACCAGGTGCCACGGCTCAGCGCCGCGACGAAGTCGTAGTCCTCGAGCTTCATCGACGGCGTCGGGGCGTTCCGGTTGACCCCGGCGTTGTTCACCAACACGTCGACGCGACCGACCTCCTCCTTCAGGGAGGCGATCAGCGTGTCGATGTCCTCGGGCACGGACAGGTCCGCCTGGAAGGTGCGGGCGTCCGGAAGCTCGTCGGCGAGGCGCGCGGCGGCGTCCCCGCTCGAGCGGTGGTGGATCGCGACGCGGAAGCCGTCCTTCGCGAGGGCGCGACTGCAGGCCTCGCCGATGCCGCGGGCGCCACCGGTCACCAGTGCGACGGGATGGTCTGACATGGCGTCGTATCCTAGCGGCTGGCCGGTGCGGCGCTGGGGAGCCCGACCTCTTTGAGCAACGCCTCGAGGTCGCGGAGCTCCGCGGTGACGAGGGGACAGTCGGGGGGGAGCGCCTCGCGGAGCCGTCCGAAGTAGCGGCGGTCGCTGCGGCTCTCGACGATCACGACGAGACCGCGGTCGGTCTCGGTGCGGATCAATCGACCGGTCATCTGTTTCAGATTGAGGAGCATCTTGCCAAGGGTCGCCTCGTGGAAGGGGTCGCGACCCGCGCGGCGCAGCCGCAGCTCCCGGCGTTTGCGCAGCTCGGTCGGCACCTCGAAGGGAAGCTTCTCGATCACGACGGCCTGCAGGGCGTCGCCCGGGAGATCGACGCCCTGCCAGAACTTGCGCGCGCCGAGCAGGACCGCCGAGCCGCGCCGGAAGCGCTCGAGGAGCGCGCTGGGATCGTCGGCGGCGCGGCGCGGCGCGATGATCTCGATCCCGAGGGGCTGGAGCACCGGGGTCAACCGCTCGGCCACGTCGCGCATCCGCCGCAGACTGGTGAAGAGCGCCATCGTGCGCCCCGCGAGCGGAACCGCGAGACGCTCGATCGCTTCGGCGGTGAGGGCCACGAGATCGCCGCGGTCGCGGAGGGCGACCACACGCATATGCTCGGCATAGGGGAAGGGGCTGGGGAGCGAGACGCGGCGCAGTCGCGCGGCCTCGCTCTCCTCGATCTCGAGTTCCCCGAGCGCGGCGAAGGCGCTGTCCTCGATCAACAAGCTCGCCGAGACGCCGACGAAGGTGTCGAGACGCTCGAGCAGGGCCTGGCGAAAGGCGCTCGCCGGCGAGAGGGGCCGGACCGCGAGGGACCAGCGGTCGTAGGGCGGCTCGACCCCGTCGAAGGCGGCCACCGCATCGTCGTCGCCCGCGAAGGCCAGACGCAGCGAGGCCGCC
>JANQRO010000226.1 GCA_028284525.1 Myxococcota bacterium
CGTGTTGCGGCGCGGGATCGGGCCCACCCTGAGCTTCGCGGCCGGCGCCGCCGCCGCCCGGGCGGCGGCCCAGATCCTCGGCGCGGAGGCTCCGGTCGAGCTCAAGTGGCCCAACGACCTGCTGCTGGACGGTCGCAAAGCGGCCGGAATCCTCGTCGAGTCCGCGGGCGCCGGGGCGACGCGCGTCGCGGTGCTCGGGATCGGGGTCAATCTCAACGTCGACCCCGCGGAGTTTCCCGAGGAATTCCGCCGACGAGCGACCAGCCTTGCCGCCTCGGCGGGACGCCCCGTCGACCGCGTCGGTTTCGCGGCGACGCTTTACGGTACCCTCGAGGACGCGCTGGATCGCCACGAGCGAGGCGGTTTCGAGGCGATCCGGAGCGAGTTCGAGACCTTCTTTCGGATGCGGGGACGCCGGGTAGGAGTGCACGAAGTCACGGCGGGCGCCGGCGCGCAGGGAGTCGAAGGCCGCGTCCTCGGGGTCGCGAGTGACGGCGCACTGCGCAACGAGCGCGACGACGGCGTGGAGGAGCGCGTGTTGGCGGGCGACGTCACGATCGCCAAGGAGACACCCGCCTAGGCGGGGGACGCGATGAGCGGCGTGCTGCTGGCGATCGACATCGGCAACACCAACGTCTCCCTCGGGCTCTTCGACGACGGCGGGACACCCCGCGAACTCCTCGAGCACTGGCGCCTCGGCACCCACCGCGACCGCACCTCCGACGAGCTCGTGATCTCGATGCGCTCGCTCTTCGAGAACGCCGAGATCGACCGCGACCGCGTCACCGACGTGATCATCTCGAGCGTCGTGCCCCCGCTGCTGCCGATCTGGGAGCGCGTGTCGACCAAGCTCTTCGAGCGACCGCCGATGATCGTCGGGCCGGGCATCCGCACCGGGATGCAAGTGCGTTACGAGAACCCGCGGGAGGTCGGCGCGGATCGCATCGTCAACGCCGTCGCCGCCTACGAGCTGATGGGCGGCCCCGTCATTGCCGTCGATTTCGGCACGGCGACGACCTTCGACTGTGTCTCGAGCGCCGGGGACTACCTGGGCGGGGCGATCTTTCCCGGGATCATGGTCTCGATGGAAGCGCTCTTCGACCGCGCCGCGATGCTCCACCGCATCGAGATCCAGCGTCCAAAGTCCGTGATCGGCAAGACCACCACCCAGTCGCTCCAATCGGGGTTGCTCTACGGCTATGCAGGGATGGTCGACGCGATGGTGGACCGCATCCGCGGAGAGCTGGGCGAGGCCCGGGTCATCGCCACCGGAGGCCTCGCGCACCGCATCGCCGGCGAGAGCACCACGATCGAACGTGTCGAGCCCTTCCTCACCCTGGAAGGGCTTTGCATTCTCTTTGAGAAGAATCGTCCACAACGCGGAGCCAAGCCGCCCGGGGAGGGAGTCAGATGAGTGCCGTCGAAACCACGCGCAATTTCGCTTTGATCGGACACGCGGGTGACGGAAAGACCTCGCTGGGAGAAGCGCTGCTCGTCAAAGCCGGCGTCCTGCCCCACGCGGGCGACGTGCGCCAGGGTGAGTCGGCATTGACCACGCTGCCCGAGGAGAAGGACCACGACGGGAGCTCGCTGGCCCCGGCGATCTACGAATTCGAATGCGGGGGCCACGCGATCTACCTGGTCGACACCCCCGGCGACCCCAACTTCCAGGCGGGCGGCCTGGTGGCCCTCCACGCCCTGGACGGCGCGGTGCTCGCCGTGTCCCCGACGGACGGCGTCAAGGTCGGCACCGAACGGATGTGGCGCGCGGCCCGCGAGCTCGATCTGCCCGTGATCGCCTTCGTCGGCGGGATGGACCGCGAACGCGCCGACTTCGCCGCCACCCTCGAGTCGCTCGCCAAGGTCGAGATGCAGCCGGCGGTCGTGACGATTCCCATCGGCGCCGGCGACGACTTCAGCGGCGTGATCGACCTGCTCGCGATGCGCGCCGAGGGCCCCGGCGGCGCCATCGACATCCCGGCCGAGCAGCAGGACGAAGCCCAGGCGGCACGCCAACGCCTCGTCGAAGCCGTCGCCGAGTGCGACGACGAGCTCCTCGAGAAGTACCTCGAAGAGGGCGACCTGGGCGACGACGAGGTGCGCGCGGGGCTGGTCGCGGGCGCCCGCGCCGGGGCGATCCTCCCGGTGTTCGCGGGGTCGGCCCAGAGCGGCCTCGGGGTCGGCGCCGTGCTCGGCGCCCTCTCGGAGCTCCTGCCCTCCCCGACCGAGGGCCGCTCCTGGTCGGGGCACGCGGTCTCCGACGACAGCGAGACCGAGGTCGAGGTGAACGCCGACGGGCCCTTCGTCGGCACGGTTCTCAAGACCACGATCGACCGCTACGCGGGCACGCTGTCGGTGATCCGCGTCGTGAGCGGCACGCTCCAGCCCGACAGCTCCGTCCTCGACGCGACCCGCGGCGCCAAGCTTCGGGTGGGCAAGCTGCTGAAGCTGCGCGGCGCCGAGCACGACGAGCGCGGAGCGGCAGGGCCTGGCGAGATCGTCGCGGTCGCCAAGCTGAAGGACGTCCACACCGGAGACGCCCTCACTGCCGAGAAGGGCGGGGTCCGGCTCGCGCCGATCCCGATTCCCACCGGCGTCCTGTCCTACGCGATCAGCGCGAAGTCGAAGGGGGACGAGGACAAGCTCTTCTCCTCCCTGGCGCGGCTGGTCGAGGAGGACCCGACGCTCAAGATCGAGCGCGATCCGAGCACCGGGCAGTTCCTGCTCACCGGGATGGGCGAGCTCCACATCCGGTCGGTGGTGGAGAAGCTCAAGCGGATGTTCCAGCTCGAGATCCAGCTCGAGCGCCCCAAGGTGCCCTATCGCGAGACGATCATGGGCAAGGCCCAGCACGTGGAGGGCAAGCTCAAGAAGCAGAGCGGCGGCAAGGGAATGTTCGGCGTCTGCTACCTCTCCGTGGAACCGATGCCCCGGGGGGAAGGCGTGGAGTTCGTCGACGAGATCGTCGGGGGAGCGATCCCGCGCAATCTGATCCCGGCGGTCGAGAAGGGAGTGCTCGAGGCATGCGAGCGGGGCCCCCTGGCGGGCTACCCGGTGGTGGACGTCCGGATCCGCTGCGTGGACGGAAAGCACCATTCGGTGGATTCGAACGAGATGGCCTTCAAATTGGCCGGATCGATGGGATTCCGCACCGCCACCAGCCAGGCCAGGCCGACTCTCCTGGAGCCGATGATGATCGCGGAGATCGCGGCCCCGGACGACTCGATCGGCGACGTGATCGGTGACCTCAACAGTCGCCGGGGTCGTGTCCAATCGACCGATTCCCGGGGCAACACATCCGTCATCAAGGCACAGGTCCCCATGGCCGAAATGCTGGAGTACGCGAGCGTGCTGACCAGCCTCACCGGGGGCAAAGGCGCGTTCCACATGGAGTTTTCGCACTACGACGAAACTCCGGCGCAGGTCCGAGAGAAAGTGATCAGCGAATCGCAAGCGGCGAGTGAGGAGTCCTGATCCCCACGAGTCGCTGGTGCGGGGGGCGGCGACCGAGGTGAGCACAGCAGCGGGAAGCGCGGGCACCGCCCGCCAGCGGGTTCGTCTCGAGCTCTCGCCGGAGGCCGAGCGCTACGTCCGCGCGGACGCGCCGCTCGAGGTGCGCATGATGGCCGCCGGCGGCGCGCTGCCGCTTCCGCCCGTCGAGCTCGCCACCGTGCTCTTCGTGCTCTCTCACGACACCGAGACCGAGGTCAAGGAGCGCGCGCGGACGAGCCTCGAAGCGCTCCCGGACGCCGTGATCGAGCCCGCGCTCTCGGCGCCGGCGCACCCGTCGATGCTCTCGTTCTGCGCCCACCTGTTTCGCGAGTCCGCGCCCCGTCTCGAGCGCATCGCGCTCAACCCGGCCGCCGACGACGCGACGATCGCGTTTCTCGCCACCCTCCCCTTCAAACGCGTGGTCGAGATCGTCTCGAACAACCAGGAGCGCATGCTCCGCTGCCCCGACATCGTCGACTCCCTCGGCAACAATCCGCTCACCGGGCGGGCGGTCATCGACCGGATCCTCTCCTTCCTGGGGCTCGAACGCCCGGAGGGGGAGGTCCTCGACGAGCAGGAGCTCCCGCCGCTGGAGCCCGTCGACGACGACGAGGCCAGCGCCGTCCTCCAGGCCGTGCTCGGCTCCGACGTCTCCGCCTTCGCCCGCGAGCTCATCGACGACGACGCCGAGCTCGACGACGAGCAGGCGAGCTCGATCTGGGCGCTCGTGCAGAGCATGTCGGTGTTTGACAAGATCAAGCTCGCGCGGCTCGGCAACAAAGAGGCCCGGGGGCTGCTCGTCCGCGACCCCAACAAGCTCGTCGCCAGCGCCGCGGTGCGGAGCCCCAAAGTGACCGACCTCGAAGTCGTGGCCTTCGCGAAATCGCGCAACGTCTCGGACGAGGTGCTGCGGATCATCTCGTCGAGTCGCGAGTGGACGCGCAACTACCAGGTGAAGCTCGCCCTCGCCGGCAACCCCAAGACTCCGCAGCCGGCGGCGGTGAAGTTCCTGAACTACCTCCAGGACAAGGACCTGAAGAATCTGGTGAAGAGCAAGGAAGTGTCGTCGGTGATCTCGACCCAGTCCCGTCGGATCCTGCAGAAGAAGGGGAAGCTGTGATGGCGGAAGCCGAGGTCAACGCCCGGATCGTGTACTGGGGGATCGACGGCGCTGGCACCACGGCCAACCTGCGCGCGATCCACGCCAAGCTGCGACCCGATCACCGCGGGCCCCTCGAAGAGATCCCCACTCGGCTCGACCCCTCGGTGTGCTACGAGCGGCTCCTGATCGAGCTCGGCCAGATCGCGGGCAAGCGGACCCGGATCCAGATCACGACGGTGCCGGGTGCGGCCGACCACGCGGCCACCCGCAAGCAGCTGATCGATCGGATCGACGGCATCGTGCTCGTCCTCGACGCGCGGCCCGAGTGTATCGACGCAAATCTGGCCTGTTTCGAAGAGCTGCGCCGCGCCGTCTCCGCCTACGGGCGCCGGCTCGAAGACCTCCCGCTCGTGGTGCAGTACAACAAGCGCGACCTCTCCGACCCCTTCATCCTGGAGGAGCTACACCGCAAGCTGGACGTGCCCCACGCCGCCGTGTTCGAGGCGATCGCAACCGAGGGCACCGGTGTCCTGCAGACCCTGACCACGATCTCCAAGCGAGTCGTCCGCGCACTCCGTGACCCGGCCCACGAAGCCGCCGCAGCGCCGGCCCCCGAGCCCGCCCCCGCGCCGGAGCCGATCCGGCCCCCGCCGGTCGCGGTCGAGCCCGAGCCCGCCCCGACTCCGGACCCCGCGCCCGAAGCGCAGCCCCCCGCGCTCGAGGTGCCGGAGCCCCTCGTCGCGGAGCCGCCTTCCGAGGACGAGCCGCTCCTCGAGATCGACCCGCCCGCGAGCCGGGACGCGGCGCTTCCCGACTCCGACCAGGTCGCCGCGCGCGCCCAGTCGATGCTCGACGCGAGCTGGGACGAGATCGCCGAAGCCGAAACCGTCGACGACGACGACGCCTGGTGTCTCAGCGCGGTCGGAGAGGCCGAGCTCACCGGTCCCCGCTCGCTCTCGGTGCCGGTCCGCGCCGTCGACGCCGCCGGCAACGAGCTGCGCTTCCGACTGAACCTCTCGCTCGAGTCGATGGACGACGACCCCGACACGGGCGTCCTCGGCTAGCGGCCTCGAGTCCCGATCAGGCGCGGAGGGAGCTCGCGTAGGCGTCGATCAGGATCGACGCGATCTCCGGCCGCAAGATCCGGGGATCCGGGCGCTCCCCGGTCTGGAGGAGGGACCGGACCTTGGTCCCGCTGATCCCGAAGGGGACCTCGTCCGGATGCCGCTCGGTCAGGTCGACCCGGCCCAGTGATTCGTAGAACGCGGCGAACCCGATGTTGCAGGCGCGAAGGTGCAGCTCCCCCGGAAGCCGCTCGAAGATCTCCTGGGCGTCGAAGTCCCCCCAGATCGCTTCCCCGTCCTCGTAGGGCGCGTCGGCGTGCTTGCGCCCGATCACCAGGTCCGAGAACCCGTGGTTCTGACGGTAGACCGCGTGCATCAGGGCCTCGCGGGGCCCGGCGTAGAACATCTTGATGTCGAGTGGCACGACCACGAAGACGTCGCAGAGGTCGTAGCCGACCTGTTGCCAGAGCGCCTCGTCTTTGTCCCCCTCTCCGAGCAGTCGCCCGGCGTGGAGGGCGCGGTAGCAGCGCATCCGCACGGCCGCCGGCACGTCGTCCCCCTTGAGCTCCCCGACCAGCGGGTTGAGGACGACGCCGGTGAACGCTCCCTCTCGGGTGAGGCGCTCGGCGCCCGCGACGAGGGCGTACTCGTGGGCGCGGTGGAGCGGGTTGCGGGTCTGGAAGGCGAGCGCGCGCTCCCAGGCGCGTTCGCGGATCAGCGTCCGGGTCATGCGGGGCGAGAACAGCACCCCGCCCCACTCCGCCCTGGCGCGCTCGGGAAGCACCCGGAGTCGCCCGCCGAGCAGCTGCTCCCGAGGGTCGCCCTCCACCATGCGGCCGCCCGGATGGTCGAAGCGATCGGTGCCGTACACGCCCCGGACGTGCTTCGCCTTGTCCCAGGGAAAGAGCTCGGCCTCGTCGAGGAGGGCAACCAGCTCACCGGCTTCGTCCCGCAAGGCCACGGTCCCGCCGGCGGCGATCGCTCTGGCTTCGGCGTCGCTCACGGGGAGGGAGAGGGGAATCCCCCAGACGTAGGCGCGGCCCTCGCGCTCGATCACCGCGTCGTCGAGGGCGCGGTGCCACGCCGCGCGCCCCATCGGACCCTCCAGGGGAGACAGCGTCCCGTCGGCGATGCGGTAGACGGTCGCGAGGTCGGCGCGCTCGACACGGACGCTCGGGGCAGCGGCCCCTTCCGCGACGAGGGCACTTCGTTCGCGCAACGAGACCGTTCGGGTGACCGGTTCACGAAGGCCACCGTGCACCGGGACGAGATCAGCGGGGGACATCACACCTCTGCAGTTGGCGGCGCACCGGGGCGGCCTAGGAAGGAATCGAGACGACGCCGTGGCCGCCAACTGCAGAGGT
>JANQRO010000228.1 GCA_028284525.1 Myxococcota bacterium
CTGAAGAGGTCGCCGTAGTGGGGCGCCAGGCTGACGCGCCCGCGTGTCGGTTTGAGCCCGACCAGGCCACAGCAGGACGCGGGGATGCGCACCGACCCCCCGACGTCGTTGCCGTGGGCCATCGGCACGACCCGAGCGGCCACCGCCGCCCCGGCGCCGCCGCTCGAGCCGCCGGGTGTCCGCTCGAGGTCCCAGGGGTTGTGGGTCGGGCCGTGGAGCCGGGGCTCGGTCGTCGTTCCGATCGCGAGCTCCGGGAGGTTGGTCTTGCCGATCGTGACGAGCCCGGCGGCGCAGAGCCGCTCGTAGAGGTGGCTGTCCTCGCGTGGGGTGTAGCCGTCGAGGAACGCACTGCTCTCCCGGAAGGGCACCCCGGCCACCTCCGCCACGAAGTCCTTCATGAGAAAGGGCACGCCGGCGAAGGGCCCGTCGCCGAGGGGTTGCGCCGCGCGCGATCGCGCCGCGTCGAACATCTCGGTCACCACCGCGTTGAGCGCGCCGTTCACCTGCTCGCAGCGACGGATCGCGTCGTCCACGAGTTCGAGGGGGGTCAGCTCGCCGCGGCGGACGAGATCGGCGAGGGCCGTGGCGTCGAGGTCGCCCAGGGACATGCGCGGACGAGTAACGCATACTCCGCTCGAGCCCGCTATGGGAGGCCCCGATGCCCAGCGCCGAAGCCGTCTTCCGCCACCACCTCGAGGCCTTTGGCACCGGCGACGTGGACGAGATCCTCAACGACTACACCGAGGACACGGTGGTGATCTACGACGATCGGGTGGCCCGCGGTCTGGTCGAGATCCGCGAATTCTTCGAGCACTGGCTCGAGGCGCTGCTCCCGCCCGGCTGCCGCTTCGACCTCGAGCACCTCCAGGCCACCGAGGACCTGGTGTTCATCACCTGGACCGCCGAGAGCGAGAAGCTCGTCTTCGAGCTCGGGACGGACACCTTTCTGATCCGCGACGGAAAGATCCTGCGGCAGACCGTGGCGGCCAAGATCCGCCGCAAGTAGCGCCGCCGCTAGCGGTCCTGGCCGGTCGGGTCCTCGAGCATCTTCACCACGACGAAGGAGCGCTCGGCGAACTTCCACGCTCCGCCCTCCTTGCGGTACTCGTCGTTGTAGTAGCCCGCGCCGAGCCAGCCCATGTCGTTCTTCAGACTGCGCAGGTCGAGGTAGCAGCGGCCCGTGGCCCGCTCGGCATCGACGAGCTCGATGACGTGGTTGTGGATGTAGGGGCGCGGCTGCATGTCGAGGCCCCCCGAGTAGAACTTCAGGAGGTCGTCGCTGCCCTTGGCCGAGGTCTGGGTACCGTCGGGCATGTTGATGATGAAGGCGCCGTCGCGGGTGAAGAGGTCGACGATCCCCGGGACGTCGCTCCGCCAGACACAGTCGCAGTAGCGCAGCGGGAGGTCGCGGATCGCTTCGCGGTCGAGAAGGCCCTGGAGGGCCTGGGCATCGCTCATGGGGAGTCTCCTGGTTCGGAAAAGGGTTGGGGGTCGAGAAAGCGCCGCAACACGTTGGTGGTGAGGCGGCAGATCTCGTTGTCGTAGTCGTCGTGGGCCAGGGCCCCGGCGTAGGCGATCGAGCCCACCGAGAACACCGCGCCACCCTTCGGGGTTTCGAAGAACACCATGTCCGAGCGGACCTTCGGGTCCCCGGGGCGCTGCGGCATCGTCACCAGGAACTCCTCTTTAGTGCGGAGCATCCCGGGCGCGTGGTCCTGCGACGAGGCCAGGACGAGGGTGTGGGGGGGCGAGCCGAGCGTCGGGTCGAAGCGATCGATTTCTTCCCCGGCCGCCCCGCCGCCGATGTTGCCGAAGGCGCCGAGGGTCGCGGTGTCTTCGATTCCCTCGAACACGAAGGCCGCGCGCGGGTCGCGCCCGCCGGGCTGGCGCTCGTAGGGGCGCCCCCCGTCGAAGCCCTGGGCGATGAAGCCGACGCCCACCAGGCGTTGAGGCGGTCGCCCGAGACGGCGCCACAGCCCTCCGTACTCTCCGTTGAACGAGTGGTACGACTCACCGGGCTGCGAAGCCCAGGTCCGGGTGCCGTCCTCGGCGCGCCGCACCTCGATCACGCCGGAACGGGTGGGCGAGAAGGCGATCCGCCAGTAGAACCCGTTGCCCCCCAGGTACATCAACCGTCCGCCGCCGCGTAGATAGGCATCCAGGCCGTCGAGCATCTCCGTCGAGTGGTACTCCGGGTGGGTCCCCGTGACGACCGCGCGATACGGCGCGAGGAGCTCGGGGCCGTCGCGGTGGAGATCCTCGTCGGTGACGACGTCGAAGGGCTCGCCCACCCGCTCGAGCCAGGCCGTGATGTTCGTGTCGGCGTTGAAGGCCCACATCTCTCCGCGGGGTTTGAGGTTCAGGATCGGGCGGTGGGCCGAGCTGTAGTGCACCCCGCTTCCGTCGCTGTGGGTCTCGTAGAGCGAACCGCCGTACTCGTCGTGGTGTTCCGCCAGGTGGCGGGCGTTGGAGGCGTGGAGGCCGCCCTCCGGAAAGATCGTGCTCGGTCGCAGCATCAAGCGGTGGTTGGCATAGGCGAGATAGCTGGCCGTCGGCACCAGGAACGCGAGGGCCGCGGTCGCACGGCCCCGCGGCGGGCGCACGAAGATCGGCACGTGATCGACCGAGTCGGCGTGGCGTAGCCGCACCGCGTACACCCCGCTGCGCAGGGTCTCGGGGATCCGCCACGAGAAATCGGTCTCCCAGCCGGCGTCGGCGACGTCGTCCGAGTGGAAGTGGATCGCGTCGTAGTGGCCGGGGGCGCCGCGCCAGTCCTGCTGCTCGCCGGTCCACCGGTG
>JANQRO010000250.1 GCA_028284525.1 Myxococcota bacterium
CCGCCAGGCCGGTGCCGCGCAGGGCCAACGCGATCAGCATCGGCATGAAGGTGCCGTAGCCCGGGAGCCCGACGACGTTGCGCAGGAGTGCGATGGCGAGGGCGCCCAGCGGCAACAGCAGGAGGAGCCGCAGGGCGGACTGGGTCGAGACGGGCAGCCGGTAGAGGGAGAGGCTGGCCCACCCCGGATGGCTCGGCAGGGCGAGGGCCGCGATCTCGCCCTCGGTCAGCGGCACCTGGAGCGCCCGGAAGGAGTGGGCCATCGACACGACGCCCCCTGTCGCCTCGACCAGCGGCCCGCGCGCGGAGGAGAGCGCCAGCAGGCGCGGCGGCGGGTCGCCGAAGAAGTCCTGGGTGACCGACATCGGGAACCAGCCGTCCCCGGTCCAGACCTCGGTCCACACCCGCGGGCGGGGGCGCCCCTCGACGAGCTCGAGGCCTTGCACCACCCGGGCCCAGGCGCCGGCGTGCTCGAGCAGGTCGGCGAGCAGCGCCTCCTTGCCCGCCGCGTTCGCCTCGCGTTGTCGGAGCGCCAGCACCGGATCGTCGGTCCCGGTCGGCGAGAGCCGGACCTCGTGGGCCACGAAGGCGTAGAGCGAGCGCACCCGGCCGGGGAAATCGTCCCGGGGAAGGCCGAGCTCGGCGAAGGTCGCGTCCACGAGGTCGACGTCGGAGGTCTCGCGCGGGCCGCGTTCGTGGGTGGCCGGGTCCGGGATGCCGAGGGGCAGCTCGAAGCGTTCGTCCACACGGCGCGCCCGGAAGCGGTAGGCCAGGCGGTGGAACCCCTCGATCGGTCCCGCCCACACGGCCTCTCGCGCCGCTTTGCGGCGGCGTGTCTCCACCTCGAGGCCGTCGCCCTGGAAGTGCTCGGCGAAGATCCGCTGGCCCTGACGCGAGTTGGGGAGCTTCAGCCGCACCCCGCCGGGCTCGCCGTCGCCGCGGATCGCGACCGAGATCTCGACCTGCCAGAGCTCGGCCGTATCCGAGGGGAGCAGCGGCGCCTCGAGGGCCACGACCTTCCACAGCAGACCGAAGAATCCGAGCGCAGCGAGGACGGCACCAGCCCAGAACACGCGCGAGTTCATCGACGCCTGACTCCCCATCCAGCACCCGGGCCGTCACGACCGGGTGCCGCACACGGGGCGGTTCGCGATGTCGCCGGAGGAGGCGACGATGAGGGCGGGCGGGGCTTTCGGACCGGGGTGGTGGTGCGTTTGGAAAACCACCCGCGGAAAAGCACCCAGAAGACTCGAAGGGCTCCTCCAGACCCTAGCGTTCTTTGGATCGGCGGGCATGGGGCAAAGCTTGAGTCCCGCGACTTTTCGGCGGAGCTTGCCGTCTCGAGAAGGGAGTGTTGCGCGAGTCGGGGGGGTTCTCCGGGAGTGGTGCTAGGTTCTCGCGCTCGCGCTCACCGGGCGCTCGGGCCGGGCCCTCTGCACCCCGCCCGAGGCGCTGGGAGGGGCGGGATACGGGTCGATCGCGACCGCGTGGCGCGCCCGGCAGACGGGACCGCCAGACGGCCGATCGGGCCGATCGAGATGGGGGAAGGATGAGCGTTTCGAACGTCCAGCGGCTGCCCGCGGCCTCGGCCAAGCGCGGGGGCACCAGCCTCGCCCACTTCGACGGCGTCCGAGCGCAGAGCGAGTCTCTCGCCGAGCCACTTTCTCCCGAGGATTGTGCCGGGCAATCGATGCCCGACGCGAGCCCGGTGAAGTGGCACCTCGCGCACACCACCTGGTTCTTCGAGACCTTCGTTCTCGAGTCCCTGCTCCCCGACTACCAGACCTTCGCCCCGGGCTACCGGGTGCTCTTCAACTCCTACTACCAGAGCGTCGGTGCGCAGCACCCGCGCCCCCACCGCGGACTGCTGACGCGGCCGAGCCTCGACGAGGTGCTCGCCTATCGCGCCCATGTCGATACGGCGATCGCGTCGTTGTTTCGCGAGGGTCGCATCGAAGGCGAAGCGGCCCGCGTGGTCGAGATCGGTCTCCACCACGAGCAGCAGCATCAGGAGCTCCTGCTCACCGACGTGAAGCACCTGCTCGCCTGCAATCCCCTCTACCCGGCCTATCGGGAGGATCTGGAGGCGACGCGTTCGAACGGCGCGGCCCCGCCCGCGCTCCGTTACGAGAACGTCGCCACAGGGATCCGCTCGATCGGGCACGACGGCCAGGGCTTCCACTTCGACAACGAGGCGCCCCGCCACGAAGTGCTCGTCCCCGGCTTCGCCCTCGCGAACCGGCCGGTGACCAACGGCGAGTACCTCGCGTTCATCGCCGACGGGGGCTACCGCGACCCCCAGTGGTGGCTCGCCGAGGGGTGGGACACGGTGGGCCGCGAAGGTTGGCGGGCGCCGGACTATTGGGTGGGTGAGGGCGATCCCGCGTCTCCCGACGACTGGCAGGTGTTCACCCTCGGCGGGCTGGCTCCCCTCCAGGCCGACGCACCCGTGTGTCATGTGAGCTACTTCGAGGCCGACGCCTACGCGCGCTGGGCGGGGGCGCGGCTCCCGACCGAGCACGAGTGGGAGGTGGCGGCCCGCGCCCACGGCGCCGACGAGCCCGCCGGGAACTTCGTCGAGACCGAAGCGCTCCACCCGGTGGCGAGCGAGGCAGTCCCCGACGAACCCATTACCCAGCTCTACGGCGACGTCTGGGAGTGGACCCAGTCTCCCTACGTCGGCTACCCGGGCTTCTGTACCTCCGAAGGCGCCCTCGGTGAGTACAACGGAAAGTTCATGGTCAATCAGCTCGTGCTCCGCGGTGGCTCTTGCGCCACGCCCCAGTCGCACATCCGCGCGACCTATCGGAATTTCTTCCCGGCCTCGGCGCGGTGGCAGTTCAGCGGCATCCGTCTCGCCGTGGACGCGCCGTGAGCGAAGTCGTCGACGTCCCGCGGGTCCGCGACCACGCGCCAGAGCGCGAGGACTTCCTCCTCGAGGTGATCGCCGGCTTCTCGACCCCGCAGAAGACCCTGCCCTGCAA
Organism: Myxococcota bacterium; assembly: GCA_028284525.1. Lineage (GTDB taxonomy): Bacteria > Myxococcota_A > UBA9160 > UBA9160 > PR03 > JANQRO01. The sequence continues at coordinate 2,984 of JANQRO010000250.1, forward strand.
GTTTCTCTACGACGAGCGCGGCTCCGACCTCTTCGAGCAGATCTGCGACCTCGAGGAGTACTACCCGACCCGCACCGAGATCGGGATCCTGCGCGAGCACATGCAGACGATCGCCGCGGCCCTCGGACCCCGCTGTCTGGTCGTCGAGTACGGGAGCGGCAGCGGACGCAAGACCCAGATCCTGCTCGAGCATCTGATCGACCCGGTGGGCTACGTGCCGATCGACATCTCGCGGGACGCCCTCGAGGCGTCGGCGGTGATGTTGCGCGCCCGGTTTCCCGACCTCGAGGTGCTCCCGGTCTGCGCCGACTACCACCGCGACTTCGCGATCCCCGGGGCGACGCGCGTCCCGGAGCGGCGCTGTGTCTTCTTTCCCGGATCGACGATCGGGAACTTCGATCCCGACGCCGCCGTCGACTTTCTGCGTCGCATGCGCCGGGTGGCCGGGGAGGACGGCGTGGTGTTGATCGGCGTCGACCTCAAGAAGGATCGCGCGGTGCTCGAGGCGGCCTACGACGACCGCGAGGGCGTCACCGCGGCCTTCAACCTGAACCTGTTGCGCCGGCTCCGCGAGGAGCTCGGTCTCGAGATCCCCGAGGCGTTCCGGCACCGCGCGCTCTACAACGAGGACGAGGGGCGGGTCGAGATGCACCTGGTGTGCGACCGCGACTTCGAGCTGCGCGCCGGCGACAAGCGCTTCGTGTTCCGCGAGGGCGAGACGATCCACACCGAGAACTCGTACAAGTTCGATCTCGACGGCTTCGCCGACCTCGCCCGCAAGGCCGACCTCGCGGTGCGCGAGGTCTGGACCGATTCCGCGGCGCGCTTCAGCGTGCAGCTGCTCGGGGCCTAGCTCCGACCCGCGAGGTCTCCGGGGCCGAGGACCGCGAGTCTCACGAGCTGCGCGACGAAGGACGCGGGGAGTCCGTGCTCGCGGGCTCCGTCGAGCATCAGCGCGCGGTAGGCGGCGGTGGGGCGCTCGTCTCCGAGGGTGCGTTCGGAGAGGTAGGTCTGGGCCGCGACCCGGGTTCCCGCCCGCTCGATCTCCACCTCGATGCGGCGGTAGCCGCCCTCGTAGGCGTCGAGGGTGTCGAAGCCGGCGGCGTCGACGGCGAACAGGACGCCCGGGACCCGCGCCCCGGGACAGGGCTCGATGTTGGCTTTGGCACTGCCGTCGGCGCCGCGCTTGTTGCAACGCCAGCGGTAGTCGAGGAGCCAGCCCAGGCCCACGGGCTCCGCACTCGGCACGCGCGCCACCAGCCGCGCCGTCTTGAGGTTCGAGCCGTAGGCGAAGTAGCGGAGCGACATGTCGGAGCGGTGCTCTCCCCGGGTGGGACATTCGCTTGGGACCACTGATAGCATGCCCCCATGACCGAGCCGTCCGACCCGACCTACGAAACGATCCGCACCGAGCTCCGCGACCACATCCTCACCGTCACGCTCCACCGCCCCGACCAGCTCAACGCGTTCAACGGCCAGATGCTGGCGGACCTCCTCGACGTGATCGACCGCGTCGACGGCGACGACGCGATTCGCGTGGCGCTGGTGACCGGCGCCGGGCGCGGGTTCTGCGCGGGCGCCGATCTCAGCGAGGGCGGGTCGAGTTTTCGCCGGGAGGGCGAGCGGGAGGAGGAGCACCGCGACGGGGGCGGGCTCCTGACCCTGCGTCTGTTCGAATCGACCAAGCCCTGGATCGCCGCCATCAACGGCCCCGCCGTCGGGGTGGGGGTGACGATGACGCTCCCGATGGACGTGCGGATCGCCAGCGACGCGGCCCGCCTCGGCTTCGTCTTCGCGCGCCGCGGGCTGGTCCCCGAAGCGGCGAGTTCCTGGTTCCTCCCGCGGGTCGTGGGGATCTCCCAGGCGATGGAATGGGTGGCGACGGGGCGCGTCTTTTCGGCGGCGGAGGCCCTGGCCGGCGGGCTCGTCTCGCGCGTCGTGCCCGCGGCCGAGCTCCAGGGCGCCGCGCGCGCGATCGCCTCGGAGATCGCCGAGCACACCAGCGCGGTCTCCGTAGCGCTGTCGCGCCAGATGATGTGGAAGCTCCTCGGTGCGGCGCACCCGATGGAGGCCCACCGACTCGACTCGAAGGCGATCTACGCCCTGGGCCGCGGGGCCGACGCGCGGGAAGGGGTCGAGAGCTTCCTCGAGAAGCGACCGGCGCGCTTTCCCGGCCGGGTGTCCCGCGATCTTCCCGCGTTCTATCCGTGGGAAAAGGCACCCGAATTCGACGATTGAACCATGCCGGAGGGCTTTATCCGCCCCCGTTGCGGACCGATACATCCCCAGAACGGGACGAAACAGGGGGTGTGCCGTGCGGGTTCGCAATTCTTGTCGCGATTTGATTCGAGGGTGTTTCGCAACAGGCCTGGCAGCGCTTCTGGTGGCCGCTCAGCTCGGGGTGGCAACCCCGGCCGCGGCGGCCGACGGTCCGCACCTGGTCCAGCCTCCGGGCGTCGCGCAGGGCGCTTACCGGGGTCAGTGCCGGCGCATGAACCGGCAGATCGCGCGCTACACCGAGCAGGCCGGGAAGGCGATCGACCTCGGCAACCAGACGATGCTCGAGGCGAATTACCGACGCATCGGACACCTCACCGAGCGCCGCTCGCGGCTGTGCCCCAAGTACGTCGACACGCGTTCCGGGGAGCAGCTGGTGAAGCTGCTGCGTCTGGGCGGCAAGGTCGCCCTCAAGATGTTCACCTGGGGGATCATCTAGGCGATCGCCGCTCCGCGGGCGCGGGCTTCGCTGCGATAGACTCGCCGTCCCCCCTGCAGAGGAAGGCCAGCCGTGAAGCTCTACGACTCCCCGATGGCGCCCAACCCGCGCCGCGTCCGCATCTTCCTCGCCGAGAAGGACATCGAGGTCCCCACCGTCGAGGTCGACATCGCCGGTGCCGAGAACCGCAAGTCGCCCTACGTCGACCGCAACCCGATGGGTGGCGTGCCGGTGCTCGAGCTCGACGACGGGACCTGGCTGGCCGAGTCGGTGGCGATCTGCCGGTACTTCGAGGAGACCCACCCCGATCCGCCCCTCATGGGGGAGGGCGCCCAGGACCGCGCCCTCGTCGAGATGTGGAACCGGCGCATGGAGTCGGAGGTCCTGATCATGATTGCCCAGGTCTTTCGCAACTCCCACGAGTTCTTCAAGGGCCGGATCCCCCAGGTGCCCGAGTACGGAGAGGCGTGCCGCGGCGTCGCCACGAAGCGGCTCGAGTGGCTCGACCAGGAACTCGCGAGCCGCGAGTTCGTCGCCGGCGACCGCTTCACGATCGCGGACATCACGGCGCTTTGCGGCATCGACTTCGGTCGCGTGTCGAAGATCCGCATCGCTCCCGACCAGAAGCATCTCGCGCGTTGGCACGAGGCGGTGTCCGGACGACCCAGCGCGACCGCCTGAGTCGGTGGGGCGCCCTCCGTCGGTGATCCGCCCGCCCCGCCGCCGCGTCGGCGCGCTCGTCGCCGCGCTCGTCGGGGCCGCGGCGTGCGGCGGCGCCCCGGTGTACGAGGGCGTCGGGGTCGTGGAGGAGATCGACCGCGAGGCCCTGCAGGTGGTGCTCGCCCACGACGACATCGAGGGCTTGATGCCGGCGATGACGATGAACTTCGACGTCGCTCACCGCGCGATGCTCGATCCCCTCGAACCGGGGCAGCAGGTGCGCTTCAAGCTGCGGCGCAGCGGGCGCGCCTACGTCGTCGTCGAGATCCGCGCCGAAGGCAGCGCGGTCGCGACGGGGCGCGGGTCACGCGGTCGGACCCGGGCCCTCGCCGAAGGCCGCGCCCCCGACTTCACCCTCGTCGATCACAACGGCGAGGCCTTCTCGCTGTCGACGCTCCGCGGCCGCGTCGTGGTGCTCGATTTCATCTACACCGAGTGCCCGGGTCCGTGTCCGGCGCTCACCGGTCTCCACGTCGACGTCCAACGCGCGCTGCCCCGGACACTGCGCGATGCCACGCACTTCGTCTCGGTGACCATCGACCCCGAACGCGACACCCCGGATGTGCTGCGCCGCTACGCCGTCGCGCGCGGCATCGACCTCGCCACCTGGAGCTTGCTCACCGGCGAGCCCGAAACGATCGCGTCGATCCTCCGCGACTACGCGGTCGGCTCGCTGCCCCAGCCCGACGGCACCGTCGACCATCAGATCCTGACCTATCTGATCGACCCCGAAGGCGGGGTGGCGGGGCACTATTGGGGCTCGTCGCAGAGCGTCGCCGAGTGGGTCGAGGCGATCGCCGCCGTCGCATCACGCGAAGACACCTGAGCGCAGCGCTCCGCGTCCCGGAGGCCGCGTGCGTGTCGTCCCCGAGAAGCGGTGCCCGCACGGCCTGCCCCCGGATGCGCAGACCTGTCGCACGCTCCTGCGCGCGCAGCCCAGACCTGCGGGGGTCTCCTCTTTGCCGCGCCACCTTCGCGACCCGTCGGGACACTCTATACCTTGGATCGGAGCGCAGACCGCGCGCCCCGGCCCCACGAGCGAGGCGAGACGTGGCACAAGCTGCAGCGGCGATGCACCGAGCACGCGAGCGACTTGCGGGTCGCGACGCTGCTCGCGCCGCCCGGGCAACCCGCCGCCGTCGCGCGCTCGGGGGGAACCGGCGCTCCCGCACCGCTCGGGGGCTGCGGCTCGCCGCGTTGGCGCTGGTCCTGGTCCCCTGTACCGCCGCCGAGCTCGTGGACGTCCGCTCGGCGCGTCACGCCGACTTCACGCGCATCGTCTTCGAGACCGACGAGAAGGTCTCCTACGCCATCGAGAACCGCAGCCTCGGCAGCGAGCGCGCCATCGAACTCACGCTGCCCGCCGTGGCCCGGGAGATGGTGCTGCGCGCCGTCCACGAGCCCGCCGTGTCGGTGCAGGTGCAGACCTACGAGAGCGGGAGCCGAGCGCTCGTCCGGGTGAACGGACCGGTCGACGTCTGGACCAACCAGCTGGGCAACCCGCCCCGGGTGGTGCTCGACCTCCGCGTTGCCGAACCCGTCGCGGACCGGGACCCGGAGCAGCTCGACGCCCTCGACTACCAGATCCTCGTCGAGGCCGATCCCGGGGTGCCCCTGGACGGCACCCCGGAGCCCACGACGCGGGAGCCTTCCGCGGCGGCGCCCCCTCCCTCGGATCCGCCGGCGGTCTCGAGCCCGCCCGACGCCGCGAGGGACCCGCAGCGGGAACCGCTCCGTCCGGCCGGCGATCCGCCGACGCCCGCGCCCGTGGGGTGGGCGAGCTCGACGCGTCTGTGGTGGGGGCTCCTCGTTGTGGCCCTCGTCTTCATCGCGGTGCTCTGGGGCCAGCGGATCACCCAGCGCCGTCGGCGCGAGGAGCGCGCGGGCCCGGCTCCGGCGACTCCGCGACCCCGCGCGGCTCGCCCCTTGCCCCCCCAGGTCACCCGGGTCCCCCCGGCGCCCACCGCGAAGGAGCCGCCCGCCCCGCCCGCCCCGCCGTCGCCGGAAGACGCGAAGGTCGAGGGCCCCGCCGGGGCCCCGCCGGCTGGCGAGTCCTCCGAGACGCCTCCCGTCCCGGTCCCGGCGGCCCCGAGTCCCGAGACGC
>JANQRO010000254.1 GCA_028284525.1 Myxococcota bacterium
TGGACGACGACGCCCTCGAGGCGCTGGTCGAGGAGCTCGTGGAGGTGCTCGCCGTCCAGAGCGAACTCGCGGGCCAGCCCCGCCAGGGAGACGCGGCCCTGGCGCTCGAGGTGGGCCCGCGCCCGCGCCACGGTCTCGAGAAAGCTCATCTGGCGCCACGCGCGGGGGAGTGCATGCGCATCGCGTTGGATCTCCCGGGCGGAGTATAGTGACGTCGGGGTGTGACCAAAGGAGGAGACCCGCCTTGAGCCAGGACAGCGACCTCGCCCTCTCCGACCTGAAAGTCCTCGATCTCACACGCGCCGTGGCGGGGCCTACCTGCACGCGGATGCTCGTGGAGATGGGAGCGGACGTGATCAAGGTCGAGCCGGCGCCGGCCGGCGATCTCGCGCGTGCCATCTCGATCTTCCGCAACGACCGCAGCCTCTACTACATGCAGCAGAACCGCGGGAAGAAGAGCGTCTGTCTGAACCTGAAAGATCCCCGCGGCATCGCGCTGGTCGCCGAGCTGGTACCCCATGTCGATGTCGTGGTCGAGAACTTCCGCCCGGGCGTGATGGACGCCCTCGGTCTCGGCTACGAGCGTCTCCAGGAGCTCAGGCCCGACATCATCCTGTGTTCGATCTCCACCTTCGGCCAGACCGGCCCCCTGGCGGAGACGCCCGGCTACGACTTCATCGCGCAGGCCTACTCGGGGATCACCTCGATGGTGGGCCCGACGGGCGAGACCCCGGCGCTCACCGGGGCGGCGATCGGCGACGCCAGCACCGGCGTCCACGGCGCCCTCGGCATCCTCGCCGCGCTGCGCCGACGCGACCGGACCGGCAAGGGGGATCATCTGGACGTGTCGATCCTCGACACCTACTACAGCTACCACGACGCCAACGTCCACAACTACAGCGGCTCCGGGGGCGAGATCCAACCGACCCGTCAGGGCTCCCACTTCGGGATCATCACGCCGGCGGGCATCTTCAAGGGCAACGGCGGCTACGTGGTGGTGATGGCCTTCCTCCACCACTGGCCCGACCTGTGCCGCGCGATGGAGCGCGAGGACCTGATCGACGACCCGGTCTTCGGCAACGACGCGACGCGGGTAGCCCACGGCGCGGAGGTCATCGAGATGATCGAGGCGTGGCTCGCCGGCTTCGACGACATCAAGAGCGCCGTCGAGCGGATGACCGAGTTCGACGTCCCCTGCGCGCCGGTGCTCTCGGTGGCGGAGACCACCCAGAATCCGCACATGCGCGCCCGCGGCACCGTGCGCACGGTGGACGATCCGCTCCACGGCAAGGTCGACATTCCCGGCATGCCGATCAAGTGGAAGGATCACCCGAACAACATCCCGATGACGGCGCCCACCCTGGGGCAGCACAACGACGAGGTGTTGGCCGAGCGGCTGGGCCGCAGCGCGGAGCAGATCGAGGAGCTCCGCCGGGACGGCGTCCTCCACGAGAAGAACATCTAGCGGGGCCCCCGCCACGACGGGCCGCTTCGGGTGGAGCGGCCGGGGCCCGGGGCGCGACCTCAGTCGGGGAGCTCGACGTGGATCGCGCCGTCGACTACGCGCGCCGGGTAGGTGCGGATCGGCACCATGCAGGGCGGACCCACCGCCTCTCCGGTGCGGATGTCGAAGGACCCCTCGTGGAAGGGACAGATGATCTCGTCGCCCTCGATGTCGCCTTCCGCGAGCGAGGCGTTGCCGTGGGTGCACAGGTCGTCGGTCGCGAAGACCTCGCCCCCCAGGTTGTAGACGGCGAGCAGCGGATAGCCCTCCACCGTGACGGCGCGCACCGAGCCCTCGGGAAGCTCGGCCAGCGGCAACACCTCGACTGTCGGCATGGACGGGTCTCCGGATCCCTTGGGCCCGGCAGTGTGCCACCGCTCGTGCGCGTGGCCAAGACACACAGCCGACGCGGACGGCGCGACTAGGCGTCGAGCTCCTTCCACTCGATCCCCTCGCCGGCTCCTCGCACGGCGATCGCGTCGATCTCCACCAGGAGACCCGGGAGCGCCAGAGCGGCGATCCGACAGCCGAGCGCGGCGGGGCGGCTCTCGGCGAACCACGGCGGCCCCTCGCCGTAGGCGCGATTCGACGTGGCATCGGCAACCGTGAAGGTCCGTCGCTGCACGACGTCTGCCAGCCCCGAGCCGGCGCCCTCGAGGACCGCCTGGATCTGCTCGACGCATCGATCGTATTGGCGCGCCCAGTCGTCCGGGTGCGCGACACGGCCGGCCTCGAAGGACGCCGCGCCGCTCACGTAGAGCCGGTCACCGGCCTCGACGGCGCTGGCGAAGCCCAGGGGCCGCTCCCAGGCGTCCTCGCTGTAGTAGTCGCGTCGGCGCGCGGTGGCCCCGACCCGCGCCTCCACCTCGACCTCGAGGCGTTGCGCCGGATCGTCGAAGGCCGGGGTCAAGAGCAAGGTGCTGGCGGGACGCGTCTCGCCGATCTGGGCGAGCCGGGCGCTGCGGTGGGGGCCGACGTCTTCGGGTCGCACCAGCGAGGTGCGGGCGCACACCACATCGCCGATCCCCGCGCCGAGCTCGGCCAGCATCTCGCGGATCCAGCCGAAGACCCGGTCGGTCTGACCCGCGATGTCGCCGGCACGGGCCGCGGCACTGGGCCCGGCGGCGCCGGAGAGCCAGACGCGCTCCCCGAGGCGAAGGGCCGCAGAGACGGGCTCCGCGCCGTCCTGGGCGACGATCCGCTGGGCTGCGTCCGCGGCGCCGTCGATCGCCTCGAGCTCGATCTCGACGAGCTGGGCGGGCCGCGCCAGAGCGCTCACGGGCACCACGCTGAGGGTCGGCCGCGCCGACTCCAGGTGGCGCGCGGTGGCGGCCACCGCGCCCGCCATATGCTCCGCCCCCTTCACATAGACCCGCGCCGACACGACGTCGGCGAGCCGTCCGCCGGCCGCTCCCATACTTTCCTCGGCGATCGCGAAGACCGCGTCGACCTGGCGCCCGATGTCTCCCGCTCCGATCACGTTGCCCTCGCGATCGATCGCGGTGGTCCCGGACTGGAGCACGCACTCCCCCACCCGCAGCGCGCGGGAGTAGTGGGCGAGGGCTTCGAGGGGGCGGCCGGAACTCACATTGATCCGCGGCGTGGGCATCGGTGCTTCTCCTGGAACACGCGGGAGGATGTCGGCATCTGGTAGCGTTGCCGACCTCACGACGCGAGGGGGCCCCAGTGGCGACGAGCCCGGACACACTGCACACCCTCGTGCAGACCGGCGCGGAGCAGGCCGGCGACGAGGCCCCGGCGATCGGGGCCCCGGGGCGGCCCCCCCTCGCCTACGGTGCGCTGCGTCGCCAGCTCGAGGCGCTGCGGGCGACGCTCCGCGCCGCGGGGCTCCGCCAGGCCGACCGGGTGGCGCTGGTGCTGCCGAACGGGCCGGAAATGGCCGCCGCCTTTCTGGGTGTCGCGGCGGCGGCGACCGCGGCGCCGCCCAACCCGGGCTACCGCCGCGACGAGTTCGCGTTCTACCTCGAGGACCTGGGCGCCAAGGCCGTGGTCGTGGAGGCGGACGGCGACAACGCCGTCCTCGCCGCGGCGGAGTCGCTGGGGATCGCGACGATTCCGCTCCGCGCCGACCCCGACGCGCCGGCCGGGGCCCTCGCCCTCGACCCACCCGCGATCGCGACGGCGGTCGACGACGTCGCGACGCAAGAGGACGACGTGGCCCTCGTCCTCCATACCTCGGGGACGACCTCGCGACCCAAGATCGTACCGCTGCGCCAACGCCACCTGGTGGCGTCGGCGCGCAACATCGCGGCCACCCTCGCCCTGCGTCCCGAGGATCGCTGTCTCAACGTGATGCCGCTCTTCCACATCCACGGCTTGATGGCCTGCGTGCTCGCCACCCTCGGGACCGGCGGCTGCGTCTCCTGCACCCCGGGGTTCAACGCGCTGCGCTTCTTCGCGTGGCTCGAGAGTGCCCGGCCCACCTGGTACTCGGCGGTCCCGACCATGCACCAGGCGATCCTCGCCCGGGCGGCGCGCAACCCCGACGCGGTCGCGGGGGCGTCGTTGCGGCTGGTGCGCTCCTCCTCCTCCTCGCTGCCGCCCCAGGTGATGACGGCCCTCGAGACCTGTTTCGACGCACCGGTGGTCGAGGCCTACGCGATGACCGAGGCGGCGCACCAGATGACGAGCAACCCGCTTCCCCCCGGCGAGCGCCGACCCGGATCCGTGGGGCGCGCGGCCGGCCCCGAGGTCGCCATCATGGACGCCGCCGGCGCGCTCCTCCCCGCCGGCGCGACCGGCGAGGTGGTGATCCGCGGCGCCAACGTCTGCGACGGCTACGAGCGCAACCCCGACGCCAATCGCGAGGCGTGGAGCGGGGGCTGGTTCCGCACCGGCGACCAGGGGGTGATGGACGAGGCGGGGTACCTGCGCATCACCGGACGGCTGAAGGAGATCATCAACCGAGGGGGCGAGAAGATCTCGCCCCGCGAGGTGGACGATGTCCTGATGGATCACCCCGCCGTCCAGCAGGTGGTGACCTTCGCCCTCCCCCACCCGAAGCTCGGCGAGGAGGTCGCCTCGGCGGTGGTCCTTCGCGAGGGCGAGTCGGTCGACGAGCGCGAGCTCCGCAGCTTCGCCGCCGAGCGCCTCGCCGACTTCAAGGTGCCGCGCAGCCTGGTCTTCCTCGACGAGATCCCGAAGGGGCCGACGGGCAAGCTGCGTCGCATCGGCCTCGCCGAACAGCTCGGCCTGGCCTGATGCGCATTGCGATCTACGGCGCCGGTGCGATCGGTGGTTTGCTCGGGGCGCGGCTCTCCCTCGCCGGCGAGGACGTCACCCTGATCGCACGGGGGCCCCACCTCGAGGCGATGCAAGACCGCGGGCTCGTCGTGCGCGGGCGAGAGCGCGAAGAGGTGGCCCGCCCGCGCTGTGTCGAAGACCCGGTCGACGCCGGCGTGCAGGACACGGTGATCGTGACCCTGAAGGCCCACGCCGTCGCCGGGGTCGTGGGGCCGATGCAGGCGCTCCTCGGCCCGCACACGAGCGTCGTCACGGCGACCAACGGGGTGCCGTGGTGGTACTTCTACGGCATCGACGGGCCGCTGCGCGACGCCCGGCTCGAGAGCGTCGACCCGGGCGGTGTGCAGTGGAAGGGGATCGGTCCCGAGCGGGTGATTGGCTCGGTGGTGTACCCCGCCGTCGAGGTGGTCGAGCCCGGTGTGATCCAGCACCTGGCGGGGGACCGCATGCTCCTCGGCGAGCCCTCGGGCGAGAAGACCGAACGGGTGCGCGCGCTCAGTGCCGCGCTGATCGCCGCCGGCCTCCGCGCCCCGATCCGCGACATCCGCCACGAGATCTGGGTGAAGATCTGGGGCAACGTCGCCTTCAACCCGATCAGCGTGCTCACCGTCGCCACCCTCGACCGCATCACGGCGGACCCCGACACCCGCACCCTGGTGCGCACCATGATGCTCGAGGCCCAGGCGATCGCCGAGGCCCTCGGCATCCGCTTCCGCATCGACGTCGACCGGCGCATCGACGGCGCCGCCCAGGTGGGCGCCCACCGCACCTCGATGCTCCAGGACCTCGAGCGCGGCCGGACGATGGAGATCGACGCCATCGTCACCGCCGTCCAGGAAGTCGCGCGGCTCGTCGGCGTCGCGACCCCGACGATCGACACGGCCGCGACGCTGCTGCGGTTGCGCGCCGCCCAGCTCCCGGGCTAGAGACCGAGCTCGGCGCGGGTCCGAGTGAGGGTGTCGATCACGACGTAGAGGATCTTGCGCGCGCACACGAGGAGATCGGGCACGTAGGTCACGCCCATGCCGCCGAGCCCCTCTTGGAGCTCGGGAGGGCCACCCTCGTAGGGCCAGGGCCAGCCCACCCGCGCCGTGGGCACGCCGAGGTGCCGCAGTGCGGCGCCGTCGGTCTGCCCCGCCATGTAGGGCGCCTCGCCGTGGGGCTTCCCCTCGACCTCCTCCCAACCGCGCAACGCCGACTGCACGATCCAGCTCTCGGGGTCGGTGCTGCCGGTGGGCGTCGCCGCGGTCATCTCCCACTCGAGCTCGAGGTCGGGATGCGCCGCGCGGATCGCCTCGATGGCCTCGCCGAACTGACGCGCCACCTCCTGGGGCGGGGTGCGCGGGGTGATGCGGAGGTCGAGGAAGATCTCGGTGAGCGCGGTGGGAAAGGCCGGCTTGTCGGGCCACCCACCGCGCACCCCCGAGATCCAGCCCCAGGGCTCGATCTGCCCCGAGCGATTGCGCGCGACGTAGCGGGGCAGCCATTCCTGCAGGGCCAGGATCACCTGGGCCGCCGGCACCACCGAGCTCTCCCAGCCCGGCGTGCCGTGGGGAATCCCGGCGTAGCCATAGGTCCCCTTCACCGCGACGCGGAACCAGCACAGCCCGGCCTCTTCGTAGTAGACCGCGTTCCACGGTTTCATCACCAGGGCGAAGTCGGGGCTCACCCCGTGCCGCAACAGATGGGTGACCCCGTCCGAGAGCCCGGCCTCACCGCGGGTCGGGTGGCTCCAGGGCATCCCACCCCCGGCGAAGGCGACGACCAGATCGCCGACCAGCGGGACGCCGGCGTCGCGTACGGCGCGGGCGACCTCGGTCATCGTCGCCACCATCGCCTTCGGGTTGGAGGCGCCGAGGCCGATCACCAGGCCATCGCGCACGGCGCCTTCCGGACGCATGTCGTCGCGAAG
>JANQRO010000267.1 GCA_028284525.1 Myxococcota bacterium
CCCTGCCCTTCATGACCGCGATGATCGTCTTCGCCCCCGAGCTGCTTCGCGCTCTGAACCCCGACCGGGCGGTGACCGAGATCGCAACGCCCTACCTCCAGGTGCGCCAGCTCGGGATCGCCGCCGCGGGAGTGAACTTCGTATTCCGCGGCTACTGGAACGCCATCGAGCGACCGCGGCTCTACGTCGGCACCCTGCTCCTCGTGCACGCCACCAACATCGGGCTCAACTGGGTGCTGATCTTTGGAAACCTGGGCGCACCCGCCTTCGGCGCCGTGGGTGCGGGCGCGGCGAGCGCCATCGCCATGGGGGTGGGCGCGAGCTGTCACCTGGTGCTCGCGACGCGACACGCCCGCGACGCGGGCTTCGCCCGGTCGCGTCCGACGCGTCCCCTCGTGGGCGAGCTGATCCGCCTGGCGATTCCCGCCGGCGCCCAGAGCCTGTTCTTCTTCGTCGGGATGGCGGCCTTTTTCGCGCTGGTCGGTCGGCTGAGCGCCGACGCGCTGGCGGCTGCCACCGTGCTGATGAACCTGAGCCTGGCGTGGATCCTCCCGGCCAACGCCTTCGGTCTCGCGGCGACGTCCTTCGCCGGCCAGGCGGTGGGCGCCGCCGACCCCGACGACGCCGATCGCTGGGTGCGTCAGGTCGCGCGGCTGGCGGCCGGGGTGGTGGGCGCCCTGGCGCTTCCGGCGGTCTTCCTCCCCGACCCCTTCCTCACGACCTTCCTCCAAGAGGCGAGCGCTCTGGCGCTGGCGCGAGATCCCCTGCGGCTCACCGCGGCGAGCATCACCCTCGAGGCCGTCGGCATCGTCATGTTGAATGCCCACTTCGGCGTGGGCGCGATGCGCCGGGTCTTCACGGTCTCGACGGCTTCGCTGTGGCTCTTCTGTCTCCCGAGTGCGGCGACGGCGAGCGCCTGGGGCGCCTCCTTTCTCGCCGTGTGGTCGATCTGGGTCGCGTACCGCATGATCCTGGCGGCGGCGATGACCTGGAGCTGGCGGCGTCGGGATTGGGCCTCCGCGCGGGGCGACCCGGCGCTCTCGCCGCCCGCCCAGCCCTAGGCGCCCCGAGCCGCGATGAGCGAAACCAACCCCTACACGCCGCCGCGCGCGGATCTCGACCGCCCCCTCCGCGCGGGGCATCCCCCGCGCTACGCCGGCTTCTGGGTGCGGAGCGTCGCGACGCTGATCGACAGCGCGATCTGGGTCGCCCTCACCCTGCCGATCCTGGTCTGGGTGTACGGCACCGCGTATTTCGACGACCCGCGGCTCTCCTCGGGCGCCGTGGACCTCCTCCTCTCCTGGGTGCTGCCCGCGGTGGTGGTCCTGCTCTTCTGGATCCGCCGCTCCGCGACACCGGGCAAGATGGTCTTCGGCGCGCGCATCGTCGACGCCGAGACCTACGCCGCCGCCAGCCCAGCGCAGTGCGTCGGCCGCTACCTCGCATACCTCCCCGCGCTGCTCCCGGTCGGTCTCGGCCTGCTGTGGGTGGCGGTGGACTCCCGCAAACAGGGCTGGCACGACAAGCTTGCCGGCACCCTCGTGATCCGGGACCCGCGCTGAGTCGGCTCCGCCGCGGTGGCGCTGGCGCAAGCCTGGCGGGACGACCTTCTCGCGGAGCACGGGTCTGGGCGTGCGCGGAGGCGCCCTCCGCGTCCCCGCACTACCCGAGCGCGTCGAGACCCGCCTGGGCGCAGGCGACGTCCTCCTCGACCGTGCCGCCGCCGACCCCGATGCCGCCGACGACTTCCCCGTCGACGAGGATCGGGAGCCCGCCGCCCACCATCGTGGCCTTCGAGAAGTGGGAGAGGCCGTGCACCAGGGACGGATCGTCCTTGATCGCGGCGTAGAGGGCCTGGGTGCCCATCCCGAAGAGCGAGGTGAAGGCCTTGCGCTGACAGCCCTCGGTGCCGAGCAGCAGCGCGCCATCCATGCGGGCGAAGGCCTTCAGGTTTCCGCCGGAGTCGATGACGGCGACGTTCTGAAGACAGCCGAGCTCTTCGGCTTTGGCGACGGCAGCGGCGACCATCGCCGCTGCGGACGCGTAGGAAATCGAGCGTGATTCGTGGGTCGTGCCCATGGGTCTCCTCCGAGGTGGGAGGAACACGCTACGTCCGATGCGTGGAGGGCGGCAAGTCGGTCGTCCGCAACGGAGCGCCCGGCGTGCGTTAGCATCCAGGCGTGACGAGACTGCTCCTCGGGTCGATCTTCGTACTGTGCGTCGGATGCGCCTCGACGCCGCTCGGCGCGCACCGCGAGGCGCAGCGCGCCTATCAGGACTGCGTCGAGATCAACGGCGAGTCGCGCTGCGAGCGCGAGCGGGCCGCCATGGAGCGGCGCGCCCGGGAGCTCCAGGAACGGGACCTGAACCAGGGCCCGCGACCCCTCGACCGCTACTGAGCCCGGGGACCCTGCGGCTGGATCACCCCTTCGCAGGGGCACTCCTCCCGACCACGCGCCATGAAGACGATCGGCGGCCCTCCGCGACGGCGGAACTCCATCTGTACGACGGAGCGATCGTGGAGCAGGTCGCAGAGCTCGGTGTGGGGCACGGCGGTGATCATGTCGATCCCACCGGGAATCCCGACCGTGCCGAGGAGCGGGAAGCGGCCCCGCAGGAAGGTCCAGTGGTCGTCGCGTCCGATCACCCGGTACTGGGCGGTCGCGCGGGGGTTCATGGCGCGGCCCCGGGGCGCCTGACGCTGCCCCCACCACGCTTCGAGATCCAGGGTCCCGACCAGCATGCACGTCGCGTTGGGTGTGGAGAGACGGCCGAAGTTCCCGACGTTGCGGAAGTTCACGCGCTCGACGGTCTCCGCCATGACCGAGTCGCACCCCGGGTCCTGGGGGAGCACGCCCTTCATCTCGAACCGGTCGGTGACGATGTTGGCGATCGTCTGCCCTTCGAAGCTGCCGACCTTGGTGATCTGGGCGCGCAGCGGGGCTCCGGCGGTATGCGCCAGATTGTCACCGATCCCGCGCGCCGTATCGCCGATGGGGTCGTCGCTCTTGCATCCGAAACCGAGCGCCACGATCAGCGCGACGACAACGCGGCTCCCTCTGCCTGTCATGTCCCCTCCCGCTGCGGGCCGCGATCCATCTTAGACCGGTGGGGGGCCCCGGGCACCGGCGACACGGCGTGGCTGCGAACCAACGCGACGATCGCCGCTCGATCCGTCGGGTTGTGACCGCCCCCGATCGCGACCCTCCCGGGGGCGCTCCGGGCTATCTTGAGCCCCCCATGGAGGAGCTCGGATGCGACCCGCCACCCCTGTCCGCGCACGGACCCTTGCGGCCGTCGCCGTCACCTTGTCCCTGGGCCTGGCGTGCGCCCGTGCCACCACCGAGGGCGCGCGTCGCTACGTCGAGCCCGGCGCCGAGATCCCGCGGCCGCCGGTCGTGCTGGTCTACCGCTTCGCCCTCGACGCCGACGACGTCGCTCTCGACACCCTCGGGATGCGAGACGCGACCCAGGAAGAGATCTCCTCCGAAGGCCGCGCCGTGCAGAACCAGCTCGCGCTACAGATCGTCGCCGACCTGAACGAACGGGGCATCTCCGCCCAGCGGGGCATGGAGGCCGTCCCGGTTCCGATCAACGCGTTCCTGATCAAGGGACAGTTCGTCACCATCGACCAGGGCAGCCGGGTGCGCCGGATGGTGATCGGCTTCGGGTCGGGCTCGGAGAGCCTGCAGACCCAGGTCCAGGTCTATCGCAACACGCCGGACGGCAAGGTCCGCATCGCGGCCGCGGAGGTCAACGCCGAGGGGAACCGGATGCCCGGGATGGCGGGACCCCTCGCCGTGGGCGCCGCCACGGGCAACGTGGCCCGGGCCGCGGTGATCTCCGGCGGGATGAACGTCGCCCAGGAGGTGACCGGCGGACTCGGACAGGCGATCAACAACATCTCCGCGGAGATCGCCGACCGGGCCGAGGCGTTTTACCGTGAGAAGGGCTGGCTCTGAGCGCGCGAGCGCAGAAGGACACGCGATGACGAGTGCGACGACCGAGGGTCGTTTCAACTACCTCGCCGCCTCGGTGGCGAGCTCGCTCTACCGCAACGGCGCCGTCCTCTCGCGGCGGGACGCCGACGGGAGCGACGCGGGCATCGAAGGCGTGGTACTCGACGAGCACACCATGACGATCCGAGACGCGCGACCGCTCACCGGCGCCGCGCGGCGCACCTGCGAGCACCACGGGTTCGAGCTCGTGGCGCGACCGCTCCGGCGCGCCGACCTCGATTTCTTCCACCACCGCGAGGTCGCCGAGGAGTACTACCCCGACTGCGCGCGTCTCGTGCAGGAGACGACCGACGCGGCCCACGTCTTCGCCTTCGATCACAACATCCGCTCGGCCTCCGGCAAGGAGAGCCAGCGCCGGATCGAGGGGGGTCAACAGGTCCAGGGACCGGCCCACGTCGTCCACGGCGACTACACCCTGCGCAGCGCCCCCGAGCGTCTCCAACAGCTCGCCAAGCCCCCGAGCGGCAACGACACGCTCCGCGCGCTGCTCCCGCCCGGTGTGTCGTTGGTCGACCCGGAGGTCGCGGGTCCCGCGCTCGCGGGGGACGCCCGCTTCGCCATCATCAACGTGTGGCGCAACATCGCCCACGAGCCGGTGGCGACCCATCCGCTGGCGCTCTGCGACGGACAGAGCGTCGTCCCCGAGGACCTCGTCGTCTTCGAGATCCACTACCAGGACCGGATCGGCGAGAACTACTTTGCCAAGCACGGCGCGCGGCACGCCTGGTACACCTACCCGGGGATGACCCGCGACGAGGCGTTGCTGATCAAACAGTGGGACTCGGCGGGGCCCCTTGCCGCATCGAGGGGGCAACGCGCCGACGGCGACGACCTCGCGGCCCCCTGCACCTTCAGCTTCCACAGCGCCTTCGAAGACCCGGCGACCGCGCCGGACGCCCCGGAGCGCTGGAGCATCGAGGTCCGCTGCATCGCGGTGTACGCCTAGACGCTCCGGCTCCGCGGCCGCCGCCGCGGCTACTTGTCGAGCTTGGTGATCTTCGAGCCCTGGATGCCGAGGCCCGCCATCAAGCCCTTTTGATCGAAGATGAAGGCGTAGATCCCCTTGTCGACGGTGGTCGTGGTGAGGGACTTGCCGACCCCTTCGTCGACGAGCACGATGCTCGGCCCGACGCCGATCTCGAATCCGCTCGCTGCCTTGAACTCGGCCAACGAGGCGTTGTCCATGAACACCAGGGCGTAGCCAAAGACCTGGACGCCGGCCTGGAGCCCGTACGACGCCGCCACCGTGTTGTAGTAGCCCGTGGTCTTGCCGCCCTCGAAGAGCGCGCCTTCCCCGACCTGCCCGCCGAGCATGAAGCCCGCCTTCACGATCTCGGGAAAGACGACCACCCCCTTCGCGTCGGCCAGGAGCTTCTTGGCGACGAGGTTGTTCGCGCGCAGGGTGCCGAGCGCCTCGGTGCTCTTCTTGGTGATCTCGGCGCCCGACGCGGCGGCGGCACGCTCCGGAGCCGGCGTGGTGGCGAGCAATGCGAGCGACAGCACCGCGGCGATTCTCGAAGGGGAGCGGGCCAGGTGACGCATCGTCGTTCTCCTCGCGTGGGCGGACCGGGGATCATACCGCGTCGCCGGGCCACACCGCGCGGGCCGAGCGCTACCCTGCCCGCCACAGGAGGCCCCCCGTGCCCAGCTTCGATCGCGGCGACGTCCACCTCTACTACGAAGAGACCGGCGAGGGCTTTCCGTTGCTGCTCTTCGCACCCGGCGGCATGCGCTCGAGCATCCGAATTCAACCCGTGAACCACGGCCTGTGGAAGCAAAAAGCATCCTACGATCCCCGGTAGCGCCTT
>JANQRO010000297.1 GCA_028284525.1 Myxococcota bacterium
CGACCGTGATCTCGACCTGCTCCACGGCGTCGACGCCGCAGCCGAGCTGACGCTGGAGGCCCAGGGTCGCCTCGATCGAGGCGTGGGTCAGGTAGCACGCCGCGTGGTACTTGAAGAGCATGTCGCGGGTGCGGAAGCGCTCGGGCTCGTGCGCGAGCAGCGCGGCGTCGGCACGCCCGCCGTGATGGGTCGCCGCAAAGCCCTGGGGCTCTTCGATCACGGCCTCCTGGGCGCTGAATCCGTCGGCCGCGAGGGTGGCCGCGAGCAGTCCGTTGGCCGCGGCGCGCCCCGCGTGGAGGGGCTTCGCCATCGACCCGAAGCCCGATTTGAGCCCCGCCGCCTGGGTGCCGGCGAGGCCGAAGGCGTGGCGCCAGGCCTCCTCGTCGAGCTCGAGCAGGTGGGCCGCCGCCGCCGCCGCACCGAAGCTGCCGAGGGTGCCCGTCGAGTGGAAGCCCACTTCGTAGTGGGTGAAGTCGAGGAGCTCACCCAGTCGGCACGCGGTTTCGACCCCGGCGACGTAGGCCGCCAGGAGGGCACGGCCGCTGCACCCGTGGCGCTCCGCGAGAGCGAGCAGCACCGGCACCACGGGCACCGTCGGGTGACCCATCATCGCGGTGTGGGTGTCGTCGTAGTCGAGGGCGTGGGAGGCCGCGCCGTTGATCAGCGCCGCGTCGAGGAGACCGGCCCGCGTGTCGGCGCCGATCAGCATGTGCGCACCCTCCGGGCTCGCGAGCTGGCGCCGCAGGATGTGGCTCAGCGGTTCTCGGCTCCCGGCCAACGCCACACCGGCCCAGTCGAGAAGCGCTTGGCCAGCGACCCGAAGCGCCGGGCTCGGGATGTCCTCGTAGCGGACGGCGCGGGCGAGATCGATCAGGGTGTCCGTAGCGCCTCGGTCCATGGCAGATGCCTCACCGGTGGGGGTCGCCCCAGTGTGGGCCGCCGGAGGCCACCGGAACAGGGCTGGTTTTTCGACTGCATCCGGATTTTCTGGTTGAAATGGGAATTTTTCCCACATACCCTCACCACGTGGGATCGAATCCCGCACCGCGAACGAGCGGCTCAGCCCCACCCGTTCGCCGTTCCGAGGCCGGCGCTCGACGACCGGCCCGCACCGCGGGCTCCGTCGGGCCCTCCGGTGCCGAACGCGGGAGCCGGCCCCTTCACCCCCCGCATGGAGGACCGGCTCCCGCCCGCTCGGCCCCTGCGGCCGGGCGCTCCGGGAGCCCCGCTTGGCCGCACCGGCCGCACCGGCCGCACCGGCCGCACCGAAGGTTGGGTCGCGGGGGAGGGTGTCCGATGCAGGCAGGACGATGGAGAGCGTGTTGACCCGTCCTCTGAGCGCGGCGCTGTGGGCCGCGGCAGCCCTCGCGCTGGCGGTTCCCGCGGCGGCGGAGACGGGTCGCCCGTGGTGGGCGGGCGAGCTCACTGCGTCGGCGGGCTTCGACTGGAGCGACGGCGACTACGACGAGCCCGGGGGCGACACCCAGATCCTCTATCTGCCGGTCTCGCTGTCCTACCGCCTCGACGACTTCGCGCTCACTGCCTATGCCCTCGACCAGGTCGAGCTGCGGGTCACCGTTCCGTACCTCGAGATCGACAGCCCCCTCGCGTTCTTCGCCGAAACCCCCGGAGGCGACCAGCTCCAGACCGAGAGCTCCCACGAACGCGGGATCGGCGACGTCGTGGTGTCTGCCAGCTACACGTGGTTTCCCGCGGAGCGGGCGTGGCCTGCTCTCGAGCTCACCGGGAAGATCAAGGTCCCCACCGCCGACGAGACCCGCAATCTCGGCACCGGGTCGACCGACTACGCCGTGCAGCTCGACACCTTCCAGACCTGGGGGCGGGTCACCGGGTTCGCCACTGCGGGCTACCGCTTTCCCGGCAACCCGCCCGACGGTTCGCTGCGCGACACCGGGTACGCATCCGGGGGCGTGAGCGTTCGCGCCTGGCCCCGACTCGCGCTCGGTGCGTACTACAGCTGGCTGGCCGCCTCTTCGAGCGCGCGCCACGACGCCCACGAGATCATCGGCTTCGCCTCGATGCGCGTCACCGAACGCGTGAGCCTCGAACCCTACGCGCTGTGGGGCGTGGCCGGCTACGCGCCGGACTACGCGGTCGGCATGTCGCTGCGCGTTCGCATGCCCGTCGGACGCGACTGAGCAACGCGCGTGTCGTCAGCCGTCGACGGGGCTCACCCGATCGATCGTCGGCCGTGGCGGCAGGTCGGGCTTGTGGGGGCGCGTCGGCCGTGGTGGCAGCTCGGGACGCGTCGGCCGCTCGGGAAGCTCGGTCGCCGTCGGCCGCTCGGGAAGCGCTGGGTGCTCCATCCCCGTCGGCCGCTCGGGAAGCGCTGGGTGCTCCATCCCCGTCGGCCGCT
>JANQRO010000317.1 GCA_028284525.1 Myxococcota bacterium
GGATCGCGTGGCCCAGATCCTTCGCGAGGGCGCGGCGCTCGGCGTCCCAGATCTCGAAGTACGCGTCGAGGTCGATCCTCGGGTCGTCGGAGTGGTAGCGGGTCGGAAGCCCGCCCCCGGCGCTCAGGGTGGTCACGTCGGGACCCACCCGGCGCGCAAAGCCCGCCGCGGCCCCCGCCACCTGCCCGAGGTGCTCCATGTCGACCCCGGAGCCGATGTGGACGTGGATCCCCGCGATGCGCAGGTCGTAGCGCCGGGCGCGTTCCACGCAGTCCTCGATGTCCTCGTGCCAGATGCCGTGCTTCGAGTGGGCGCCGCCGGTGTTGGTCTTCCGGCTGTGCCCGTGCCCGAAGCCCGGGTTGATCCGCAACACGATCGAGCCGCCCGGCGCCCGAGCCCCGTACTGGTCGATCATGTCCGGGGAGCCGCAGTTCACCCGGATGCCGTGCTTGACCACGTACCCGAGGGACTCGCGGTCGAAGAGGTCGGCGGTGTAGACGATCGGGTCCGGCTCGCCCTGGGCCGGGAAGCCGGCGCGCAGCGCGCGGGCCACCTCGCCCGCGCTCACCGCGTCGAGGACCACCCCCTCGCGGCGACACAGGTCGAGGATCGCGAGGCTCGAGTTGGCCTTCTGGGCGTAGCGGACGACGTCGAAACGGTGGAGCTCCGCGATCCGCGCACGGATCGCCTCCGCGTCGTAGACGTAGGTGGGCGTGCCGAAGCCCCGCGCGAGGTCGGCGACGGGAACGCCGGCGATGTCGCGGCGGAGGAGCGGGTCGGAGGGCATCGCGCGCAGAGTAGCTCGGCGGCCCCGTCCGCTACCCTCCCGCGATGGCGAAAGTCGACGCGAACGGGATCGAAATCGAGTACGAGAGCTTTGGCGAGGGCGACGAGACCCTGCTCCTCATCATGGGCCTCGGCGCCCAGATGATCCTCTGGGACGAGGCCTTCTGCGAGCTCCTCGCCGCACGCGGTCTGCGGGTGATCCGCTTCGACAACCGGGACACCGGACTCTCCACGCACTTCGACGCGGCGGGGGTTCCCAACGTGGTCGAGATGATGGGTCGGCTCGCCAAGGGCGAGCTCCCCGAGTCGCCCTACAGCCTCGACGACATGGCCGCCGACTGCGCCGGGCTGCTCGCCGCCTTGGGGGTCGACGCGGCCCACATCTGCGGTGCCTCGATGGGAGGGATGATCGCCCAGACGATGGCGTTCCGGCATCCCGAGCGGGTGAAGAGCCTGGTGTCGGTGATGTCGACGACCGGCGCTCCGTCGCTACCCCAGGGCAAGCCCGAAGTGATGGCGCTCCTCGCCCAGGCCCCGCCCAGCGACCGCGCGGGGTACATCGACTACTCGGTGAACATGTGGCGCACGGTGGGGAGCCCCGGCTTCGAGTTCGACGAGGCCGGGACCCGGGAGCGCTCCGGCCGTCACTACGACCGCAACTTCGACCCGGGCGGCGTCGGTCGACAGCTCGCCGCCGTGTTCGCCCACGGCGATCGCACCGAACGCCTCGCCGCGGTGCGCGCTCCCACCCTGGTGATCCACGGGACCGCCGACCCGCTGGTCCCGATGGAGGCGGGGGTGGCGACCCAGGAGGCGATCGCCGGCGCGGACATCCTCCTGATCGACGGGATGGGTCACGACTTCGCCCGCGGCGTCTGGCCCCAGATGGTGGACGCGATCAGCAGCCACGCGCTGCGGAGGGCGTGAGCGTGGCCGGGTCGAAGGGTCCGCTCGCAGGCGTCCGGATCGTCGACCTCACCACGATGGTGTCGGGCCCGGTGGCGACGATGCTTCTGGGCGATCAGGGAGCCGACGTCATCAAGATCGAGGCGCCGGGGGTCGGCGACCTGGTGCGCGAGCTCGGGCCCAAGCGCGGCGGGATCTCGGCGAGCTTCGCGACCTCGAACCGCAACAAGCGCTCGGTGGTGATCGATCTCAAACGCGCGGAAGGCCGCGAGGCGTTGGGCAAGATCGTCGCCGGCGCCGACGTCTTCGTGCAAAACTTCCGCCCCGGTGCGGTGGAGCGGATGGGCGTCGGCGAGGACGCCATGCGCCTCCACCGTCCCGACCTGATCTACGTCTCGATCAGCGGCTTCGGCGAGCACGGCCCCTACGCCCACCAGCGGGTCTACGACCCGGTGATCCAGGCGCTCTCGGGTCTCGCCCACATCCAGCGGGATCGCGAGAGCGGTCGCCCCATGATGATTCGCACCATCATCCCGGACAAGGTGACGGCGCTCACCGCGGCCCAGTCGATCACCGCAGCGCTCTTCGCCCGCGCCCAGACCGGCGAGGGTCAGCACCTGCGTCTCGCGATGCTCGACGCGGTGATCGCGTTCTTGTGGCCCGAGGCGATGGCCGGACACACCTGGAACGACGGGGACCAGCCCGGCTCGCGGATCGACCTGGCGCCGGACCTCATCTACCAGACCGCCGACGGCTACGTCACGGCGGCGACGATCTCCGACGCCGAGTGGGAGGGCATGGTCGAAGCCATGGATCGCCCGGAGTGGACCGCCGACGAGCGCTTCCAGACCGCCGCGGGGCGGGTCGTCCACGCACCCGCGCGCATCGAGCTCGTCGGCAAGGAGATGGCCCAGCGGCCCACCGCCGCGTGGCTCGAACGCCTCGACCGCGCGGGGGTACCCTGCGCGCCGGTGCTCTCCACCGAGGAGGCGATCGTCCAGGAGCAGGCGATCGCCAACGAACTGGTGCTCGATCTCGAGCACCCGAGCGGCGGGCCGCTGCGACAGGCGCGACCGGCCGCGCGCTTCGACCGCACACCCGCCGGGATCCACCGCTTCGCTCCCCTGCTCGGCGAGCACACCGACGAGGTGCTCCGGGAGGCCGGCGTGCCCGAGGCGGAGCTCGCGCTGCTGCGCGCCAGCGCCGCCATCGTCTGAGCGGTGGCCCCGAAGGTCGACGAGCGCGTCCTCGAGGCCCGGGCGCGGCTGCGCGCGCGATTCCTCGAGCGGATGCGCGAGACGGCGAGCGTGGCCGACCGCGACGCCCAGGGGACCGGCCCGCCCAACCGCCACGGCATGCCCCGCGTACCCGTCGGACAGACACCGACTGCGCCGGGGAAGTGGCCGGTGCTCGACCTCGGCGTGTCCCCGAACGTCACCCCGGAGAGCTTCGAGCTGCGCGTCACCGGCGCGTGTCGGCGCGAGACACGACTCGGCTGGGTCGATCTCCTGGGTCTCGAAACCGTGGAGGACACCAGTGACTTCCACTGTGTGACGGGGTGGTCGAAGCTCGACATCCGCTGGCAGGGGGTCCGCGTCTCGACGGTGCTGGCGCTCGCCGAGCCCCGCGAGACCGCGCGCTTCGCCGTGTGTCACGGGTCCGACGGATATACCACCAACCTTCCCCTGGAGGAGCTGCTGAAAGACGACGTGCTTCTCGCGCATCACGCCGACGGCGCGCCGCTCCCCCGCGCCCACGGCGGGCCGGTGCGGATGATCACGCCGCAGCTCTACGCCTGGAAGGGCACCAAGTGGATCTGCGCGATCGAGCTCCGCGACACCGACGCCAAGGGTTTCTGGGAGCGCAACGGCTATTCGAACACCGCCTACCCGTGGCGCAACGACCGCTATGACGACGACTGATTCGCGGCGCGCGCGCGAGGATCGCCCCTTGTCCGCATGCTGACGCCCAGCGCCACGGCCGCGGTCCCGTGTTTCGCGGTGCTGCTCGTCTCACTCGCGGCGGGAGGCGCTGCGGCGGAGCGTCTCGCGGCGGCGGAGTTTCGACCCGCGAACCCGCCGTCCTGGGTCTACACCGTGGAGCACCCCGACGGCGTCGCCATCGCGGCGCAGGCGACCGGTCCGCGTCTCGACGACGGACGCTGGGTGTTGCGGCTCGGAGCGTCGAGCAGCACCACGCGCTTTGCGCCCATCGCCCTCGACGTCGTCGACGACGCGGCGGCGAGCTGGGTGATGCGTGTCGAACGCGCCCGGTGGGAGGACGACGCCTTCTTCGAGGTCCGCGCCCGCGACGCCAGCGGCGAAGAGCGCATGCTCGGCCGCTGGGACGCCGACGACCTGCGCGCCGCCAAGCCCGGCCGCGGCAACTTCGAGAGCGCGAGCCTGCCGGCGGACTTCGAGAGCGTGGAGATCGTGGTCGAGGCGCGCGCCGCGGCGGCCCGGGGAGCAGCCTGGATCGACTTCTTCGGCCTGCGGATCGACGGGCGCAACCGCGATCCCGCCGAGCCCGTCCCGCCCGAGTGGGAGCGCCCTCCCTATCTCCAGGGGGTGGGCCGCGACCGCGCACTCCTGCGCTGGCGCACGCGCTACCCGGCCGACGCCGTCGTGCGTTGGTGGCCCGCCGACGCCCCGGAGGCCGGCGCAGACTCGGGCACCTGGCGCTCGACGTCGCGCGGCACCGAGCACGTCGCCGTCCTCGGCGCGCTCGAGGCCGACACCCTCTATCGCTACGTGGTGGAGCTCGACGGCGTGACCCTGGCCGAGGGTGCCGCCCACCAGTTCCGCACCGCGCCCCTCCCGGAGAGCGAAGCGCCGATCGAGCTCTGGGTGATCGGCGACTCGGGGATGTGTGGCGCCAACGAAGCCGGGTGCGCACTCGCGGGTCGCGTACGAGATGCCGCGGCCCGCTTTGGCACGCCCCACCTGTGGCTGCTCCTCGGCGACAACGCCTATCCCTACGGCGCCGATTGGGAGTACACCCGCGCGCTCTTCCAGCACTACCGCGACGTCGCCGCGCGCACGCCCCTGTGGCCGGTTCCGGGCAACCACGACTTCTACTCGGCGCGCGCGGCCGATCAGAGCGGGGTCTATTTCGAGAGCTTCACCCTGCCGACCGAGGGAGAGCTGGGGGGTGCGCCGAGCGGGACCGAGGCCTACTACAGCTTTGACTGGGGTCCGCTCCACGTGGTCGCTCTCGACTCCGAGGACACCGACCGCAGCGCCGAGGGCGCGATGGCCCGCTGGCTCGACCGGAACCTGGCCGCCTCCGGCGACGCCCGCTGGCGCATCGCGTTGCTCCACCACGCCCCCTACAGCCGGGGATCCCACGACTCCGACGACCCCGACGACAGCGGCGGTCGCATGATCGAGATGCGCGAGGTCTTCAACCCGATCCTCGAGCGCCACGGGGTCGACCTGGTGCTCTCGGGGCACAGCCACGGTTACGAGCGCTCGGTGCCGATCCACGGCCACTACGGCGACTCCACGACCTTTCTCAGCTCCCGCTACCGGGTGGGCGGCGGCGCCGGGACCCCCGAGGACCCGTACTGGAAGTACGCCGGTGCCGGCGCCCCGGGCACCCTCTACGCGGTCGTGGGGAGTGCCTCCGAGGCCTCGAACCGGATGAAGTCCCACCCCGTGATGGCGCGCAGCCTGGCGCGCCCCGGCTCGCTCTGGGTGCGCATCGAAGGAGACACCCTGCGCGGCCGATTCGTCGGCGACGACGGCGAGATCCTCGACGACTTCTCGTTGCGCAAGACACCGCCCAGGCCGCTCACGCTGAGCCCGAGCCCGGTGCCGATCTGGCTGGTGGCGGCACTGCTGGTCGGCGGCTTTGCGCTCGCGGCGCTCTGGTGGAGCCGCGCGCCGCGCTGATTCCGATGGGCGGGCCGCTCGGCGGCGTTACTGGGTGGTGTCGGCGTAGGGCAGGATCGCCAGGTGGCGAGCCCGCTTCACGGCCTGGACGATCTCGCGCTGCTGCTTTGCCGTGTTTCCCGAGATCCGGCGCGGGATGATCTTCCCGGTCTCGGTGAGGAACATCCGCAGCACCCGGGCGTCCTTGTAGTCGACGACCAGCGTCTTGTCGGTCGTGAGCCGCGAGACCTTCTTGCCGCGGAACGCGCGGCGCCCGGCCTTGCGGGCACGCTTGCGCGCCTTGGCTCGGAGCCGTGCCTTCAACCCGCGCGGCCGGTCGTCGTCGCGGTCACGGCCCGGGCGTCCGCCGCCGCGGCCTTCGTAGCCGCCGGAGCGGCCTTCGTAGCCACCAGAACGTCCGTCGCCACGGCCCTCGTAGCCGCCGCCGGGTCGGCCCTCGCCGGGGCCTTCGTAGCCGCCGCCGGGCCGGCCCCCGCCGCGGCCTTCGGGACGCCCGTCGCCGAGGGGCTCCTGGGGTCGTGCTTCCGGGGTGTCTTCGGCCA
Source organism: Myxococcota bacterium (assembly GCA_028284525.1). Taxonomy (GTDB): domain Bacteria; phylum Myxococcota_A; class UBA9160; order UBA9160; family PR03; genus JANQRO01. The sequence goes on from JANQRO010000317.1 coordinate 6,128, forward strand.
TGGGCGCGGCAATCTATCACTCGCGGGGCACCCCGACCAGCACGGCCCCACGCCACCCGAGTCGGCGCCCCCCTGTGGTCCTGGCGCGGGGGCCCGGGCCCCCGCCCCGCTCGGACCGGGTTCCGCACCGAGAGTCGGCGCCGGTCTCGGGGGCGCCGGCCGTCGCGCCGGGAGCCGAC
>JANQRO010000318.1 GCA_028284525.1 Myxococcota bacterium
CACTCGACGTCTCCCTCGACGGGGGAGGCCGCGATCGGGTGGGGTGCGTGCTCGGGTCCGCCCTCCCAGCCCTCGACCCGCCGCGCCTCGGCGAGCCACGACTCCGCGACCTGGCTGTCGAGCACCACCGCGTTCTCGCCAAACCCCTCGGTGATGGCCTCCCAGAGCTCGCGCCCCCCCGCCTCCCACCAGGTGCGGTCGGGGTGCTCGAAGTCGACGGCCAGACGCATCAGCGCCATCGGAGCCCGCGCTACGCGCCCTGGGGCCGGTACGCGACGCAGTCGATCTCTACGGCCGCGTCGAGGGCCAGGGCCGCGCAACCCACCGTGATCCGCGCGGGCGGATCGTCGCCAAACACCGCGAGGTAGGCCTCGTTCATCTCGGCGAAGGTGGAGAGATCGGTGAGGAAGACGTTCACCTTCACCACGTCGGAGAGCCCGGCCCCCGCGCCCTCGAGAATGCGGCGGATGTTGTCGAGGGTCTGGGCGGTCTGGGGACCGGTCCCGCCCTCGACCAGGCGAAAGGTCTCGCCCTCGGTGCCGAGGGTGCCCGAGACGTAGATGAAGTCGCCGGCGACCGTCGCGTGACAGAACGCCGGGAGACGCCCGAGGTCGGGGAGGTTGATCTTCTGGATCGCGTCGGACATGCGGGCCGCCTACGCGTAGATCAGTCGGGTGAGGGATTCTGCGACACAGGCCGGCTTGTCCTGGCCGTCGATCTCGATCGTCACCCTCTGCTTGAGTTGCAGCGTATTCGGCGCGACCTCGTCGGCGGACACCAGCTCGCGTTTGGCGCGGATCCGCGAGTCGACCCGGACCGGGTTCGGGAACCGCACCTTGTCGAGGCCGTAGTTGATCCCCATCGCGAGCCCCTGGTAGGCGCTGGGATCCGACGGCGCGACCTGGGAAGAGAGGTGGGGCAGCATCGACAAGGTCAGGAATCCGTGGGCGATCGTCGTGCCAAAGGGCGTTTCCTTCGTGGCGCGCTCGACGTCGACGTGGATGAACTGATGGTCGTAGGTCGTGTCGGCGAAGTCGTTGATCTGCGACTGGGTCACGGTGTGCCACTCGCTCGGCCCCTCCTCGACGCCGATCTGCTGCTGAAAACGCTCGAGGGCCTGGGCGGCGTTGCTCATCGGGATGCTCCTTGATCGTGACGGGTGCGGGGAGGCGGAAGGTACCGAACTCAGCGGGGTCGAGCGGTCTTGCCGAGCTTCAGCACCCGGCTGAATTCCTTGGCGCTCACCGGCATGACCGAGAGCCGGGACTGGCGCACCAGCACCATGTCGCGGAGCGCGGGATCTCCCTTGATCGTCGCCAGCGTCACCGGCTCGGTCAGCGGGGCGACCGGGACGACGTCCACCACCACCCAACGCTCGTCGTCCGTCGTGGGGTCGGGGTAGGCCTCGCGGACGATCTCCGCGATCCCCACGACCTCCTTCCCTTCGTTGGAGTGGTAGTAGAGCGCCCAGTCCCCGGCTTTCATCGCCTGGAGGTTGTTGCGCGCCGTGTAGTTTCGGACGCCGTCCCAGTAGGTGCGGCCGTCGCGGTTGAGGTCGTCCCAGGAGTACTTGAAGGGCTCGGACTTCACGAGCCAGTAGGCGCGGCCACGGGTCCGCGACGCCGCGGTCTTCGCGGTGGCGCGCTTGGCGGGGGCGGGGGAGCGTCGAGCGGCCACGGGAGTCTCCTCGCGCGGGGAGGCGCCCCGCTGTCGCGGCGCCCAACCGTAGCGCTGCAGGTCGATCCGGCCCGCGTGGAAGACGATGCCCTCCGTCTCGAGCAGGGCGCGCTGTAGCGCGCCCCCGGACGACTCGCGCCGCAGCGAGATGCGGCCGGCGGCGTTCACGACCCGGTGCCACGGGACCTCGTTGTCCTCGGGGAGGGCGTGGAGGGCGTAGCCCACCTGTCGGGCGTGGCCGGCGAGACCCGCGAGGGCCGCCACCTGCCCGTAGCTCGCGACCCGGCCGCGGGGGATGCGGCGGACCACCGCGTAGATCGTCTCGTATCGGGTGATGGGTGCGGTCTCCCGTTGGGCGCTCGTCTCGCGGCGCGGCCGCGGCCGCGGCCGGCGACCCCGCGATACCCTCGTGGCGTGGAGATCACCGGGGTGTTGTTGCAACCGACCTATCGCGTGCGCGACGGGCGCCCCGTGGTGCAGCTCTACGGGCGCGCCGTCCCCGAGGTCGGTCGGCCCGGGACCCCCTTTCTCGTCGAAGACGATCGCGAGCGGCCCTACTTCTTCGCCGCGGAGGATACCGCCGATCGACTCGCGGGACGTAGCGGTGTCGCGATCGAGCCGAGCCCCTTGCGCGACCTCCGCGGCCGCGCGCTGGTGCAGGTGAGCGCGCGGATCCCCGCCGAGGTGCCGCCGCTGCGCGAGCGTCTCGGCCCCGGAGCGAGTTTCGAGGCCGACGTCCGCTTCCCGATCCGCTACCTGATCGACCGCGACATCCGCGCCGGGGTCCGGGTCCAGGGAGACGGCCGCCGCGCCGGCGGCTTGCTGCGCTTTCGCAACCCCACCGTGGCCGCCGCCGTGGCCGAGGCACGCTTCACCCGGCTCTCGATCGACCTCGAGACGACGCCGGACGCCAGCGAGATCTTCTCCGCGGCGCTGGTCGGAGACGGGGTCGACGAGGTGTGGCTGGTGTCCGGTCGGAGGGTCGCCGGGGCGCGCTGTGTCCCGGACGAAATC
>JANQRO010000354.1 GCA_028284525.1 Myxococcota bacterium
TGATCGCGACCCTCGCGCTCGGGTGGCCGATGAACAACGTCGACGTGCCCGTCGCGTTCGTGATCGCGTGGGCCCCGACACGCTTCGTCGCGGGAAAGCTGGGTGTGGCGCTCCTCGTGGCCCTGGGCGTCGCCTGGGCGGGCGCCGATCTCGCGATCGTCGCCGTGTTCACCGACGTCGGTCGGATTCCCGAGGCGCTGGTATTCCCCTTCTTCGTGGCGCTCGGGCTCGGGATCCTCGCGGTCTCCCGACCCAAGCTGGCGCCCCTGATCCCGGTCGCCGGGCTCCTCGCGTTGCTCCCGATCTTTGCGCCGCCGTCGGCGCCGACCGACGTCTACGGGCCCTACGACACCGCCTGTTACCTGGTCCTCGCGGTCGGGGTCGGTTGGACGGCCTCACGTCTGTTCTGGCCGGCGACCGCCCTCGCGCTCTTTCGGCAGCGGTCCGCGACGCTCCTCGACCTCTGCGCCCAGGCCCTCGAGGTGTCCTGGACCCCGGAGACGGCGACCCAACGCGCACACGCGGGGCGCTTGCTCGGCGCCTACGCCGCCCAGACCGCCCAGATCGCGCCGCTCCATCAACAGGCGCAACTCGAGGCCGCGACGCCGGGTCTCGGCGCGGACGAGCGCGCGGGTTTGCTCGCGCTGATCGAGACCGTCTTCGACCGGACCTTGCGTCGACGCCAACGGGCGGAGGCGCTCCGCGCCGGGCTGCCGGAGGCGGCGAGGGCCGGACTCGCTCCGCTCCTCCTCGCCATGACGAACGAGGAGCGGGCCCTCGCGGCGAGTCTCGAGCGATGCACCATCGCCGTGCGCGGGGTCGATACGCCGCCGACGGGAGGCGCGGGCGAGACGACCCTCGCGGAAGCGCGGGCGACGGTCGAGCGCGAGGTCGACGCGCTGCGCGGTCGCGGCGATCTCGCGACCGCGGTCGGGGCCCGCGAGACCGAGGCGATCCTCGGCGCGATCGCCGACCGCGCGGCGTTGGCGGAAGCGCAGCGAGCCGTCGAGAGCGCGCTCCAAGGGATCGGGACGACGGCCGCCGAGGGCGGGACCCGTGTCGGCGCCGGGCTGCGCCCGCGCCCGGCCGGCTGAGCTCCCGACCCGACTCAGCGACCCATCTTGAGCCGGTCTTCCTGCGCCCAGCCCTCCTTGAAGGGCACGGTGAAGTAGGGCGTGAGGGACATCTTCTTGAACTTCCACACCCCGTCCTGTCGCACGTACTCGTCGTCGTAGCGCGCGGCGACGAAGTAGGCCTCGCCGCCGGAGATCGTCTTGGCTTCGAGGTAGGCGTACCCGGTGCCGGTGTCACCGTCGACGTCGAGGGCGTGGTTGTGCACGAACTGCTTCACGAAGGAGAGCAGCGACTCGACCCCGCCGAAGAAGGCGATCAGCTCGTCGCGGCCCCGGGCCTGTCCCAGGTAATCGAAGTCGAGGACGGCGTCGTCGGTGAAGAGGTCGGGAATCGCGTCGACGGTTTCGCTGTTGATGCACTCGTGGTAGCGGAAGCGCAGGCTGCGAATCGCCTCGCGGTCGCTCAGATCCTGCACCTTGGCCTCGAGGGCCTGGAGCCGGGCTTCGACGTCCTGGGACATGGGGTCTCCTCGCGTGCGCCGGTCCTGCCGCCGGCCTTGGGGACGGAGGCCCCATGGTAGACGCTCCGCGCGGGGACGGAGGCCTTACGCGGGAGGCTCCACGCGCTCCCCGCACCAGCCCGCGACGCCTTCGCAGAGCGCCTCGATCAGACGATCCACATGGTCCGCCCGGGAGACGCCCTGGTGGTCGGACCAGCCGTCCTCCCGGCGATTCCAGCGGATCGAGGGGGGCAGCTCGATCTGTACTCCCGCGCCGCGGGGGCGGTTCACCGGGTTGGCGCGGTGCTGGCCGCGCAGGTCGCGGGGGATGCGCGCCAGATCGTCGACGACGGGGTAACGCGCGGGGAGAACGCGGCGCAGGGTCGCCGCGAGGTGACGGGCGAAGGCGCGGTTGCGGCCGCCGACGAGCAGGTGGTGGCGGAGCCCCGGCCGGTGGCCGTAGCCGTGGAGCGCCACGGCGCTGTCGACGTGGTCGAGAAAGCGGGCGAGGGGAGTCGACTCGGCGGGGTCGAAGTCGATGGACGGGAGATGGACGCGGAGCGGTGGGGTCTGCAGGACGGCGTAGAGCGAGGTCTCGGTGCGCTCGGCGACCTCGCTCGCCACGACGTCGGTGACCCGCTCGAGGTTGCCGCCGTGGAAGGCCATCAACCCGAGCCGTCCGCGCAAGATGCAGCGTTCCTCGACCCCCGGTCGCGCGAGCAGCTCTCGCAGCATCCGGGAAGCCTAGGGATCCGCCCTCGGGCGTCGAGGGGCGCCGGCCCGGCGTCTCGAGGCGGTCACTGAAGCGAGACGCGTGCCGCTCAGCGCAGACAGACGATCCCCGACAGGATCAACGCGAGGCCGCCCAGGTGCATCGGCTTCACCGCCGCGCCGCCCACCACCGCCGCAAAGGCGAACGACACGACCACGCCCAGCGCGATCACCACGGTGACGGCGAAGGTCGACGCCCGCCCGCCGTAGAAGAGGGCGAGGCTGAAGGCGACCGTGCCCGAGAGGATCAACCCGAAGTTGACCCAGTCGGTGAAGGGAATGGTCGCCGCGCGCCACGCGGTCTCCGAGCCCCCCACGCGTTGTCCGAAGTAGGAGTAGAGCGTGTAGGCCACGATCGAGAAGAAGACGGTCCAAGCCCAGGGGATCAGCACGGCGAAATCTCCTAGAGGTTCTCGTAGCGGTTCAGGTCGAGGATCCCACCGGTGGTCGGACGCGTGGCCTCGATGTGGTCGTGGAGGGCGTCGAAGGCCGGCCAGAAGCGCGGGCTCGTGCGCCGCACCCCGAAGCGGTCGACGAAGACCCGCAAGCTCTCGGGGTCGCGCACGGCCAGCAGGGTCTCGACGAAGGCCTCGACGCCATCGGCGTCGACCTCGAAGAGGAAGTTCGGATAGCTGCCGATCGCCCCGGGCGCGACCGTGACGGTGTCCTTCTCCGGCTCGAGACGCGACGCTTCGTCGAAGAGCGACGCCACGTTGGTGTGGGCGCGGTGGTGGACGAGGGTGTAGAGGACGCCGATACCCGCGCCCGCCCGGGGTCGCACGTGGAGCAGCGAGAGCTCGGGGAGCCGCGCCACCCACGGGCCGCGCACGCCGTCGAGTCGGCGCAGCGCCGCGTGGCTCGTCGCCGGGACTCCGCCGGCGGCGACCACCGGGGTCCGCTCCGCGACCTTGTCGAGCAGCTCCGCCACGACGTCGTCGCGCTGGTAGACGATCTGTGTGTCGAACTCGCCGCTGCGGATGCGGTCGACCTTGTAGCTGCGCTCGTCGGTGGCGCCGCGGTACCACGAGGCCCGGATCGGCTCGCGTCGCTCCGGGGGCAGAAAGGCCAGAAACAGCGTCTCCGACTGCATCCGCAGGTGGTCCATGTAGAGCCGGGTGGAGAGCTGGTGACGCACGTTGCCGAAGACGTCGAAGCCGGCGACCAGGTCGTAGTAGATCCGCTCGAAGATCGGATAGTCGATCACCCAGGCGGTTTCCGGGCGTTCGCCGACGAAGCCGAAACGCACCATCGCGTTGTCGAAGTTGCGAAACACCGTGAGGAGGGCGTTCGGGTTGTCTCCGTCGCCGTCCCAGATCGCGTCGAGCGAGAGACCGCGGCGCGCCGGGTCGAGACGTTCGTAGGCCTCGACCCGTTGCTCGAGGTAGCGGCGTTGGCGGTGGTTGAAGGCGAGCCACAAGCCCGAGGGGACCACCTTGCCCTCCTGGGCCGCGGGCAGGGTGAGGAGGTCGCGGGTCGCCGGGAGGAAGTCGGGGTCGCGGATCGCGATGTCGGCGTCGGGGTCGAGGAACATCACGTAGAAGTGGTCCTCGATCACATCGACGGCGGTCTGTCCCCGACACACCGGCCCGCGGATGAAGGTCATCACGAAATACCGCGCGTCGTCGAGCAGGAACTGATACCGCGAACGCGCGGGGATCTCGGCGAAGGCGACGAAGGGATTGGCGGAGCCCTCGACGTCGTAGTCCGGGAGGGCGTCGGGCGACCAGTCGCTCTCGAGGAAGAGCGCGCGCAGACGCGTCATCCGACCGGGGTCGAGACGATAGACGATGTGGGTCTTGTGGACGCGGAGCCCCTCGATGGGCTCCAGCCGGTACCAGAAGCGCGCCCCGCCCGGCGAGTCGTAGGGACGACGCGTCGCGATCTCGTCGATTGGCATACCCGGCGCGCTGCGCGAGCGCAGCACCCGGAAGAAGGGTCCACGCGGGTGGTCCGCGAAGTAGAGGTGGGCGAGAAACCAGTGCTCGTAGAGATAGCGCGCGGTGAGCCGCTCCTTCGGGCTCGTCCCGTTGAGGAAGCGCTCCCAGTCGGCGACCTGGGCCGCGACCGCGGGCGCGGCCGGCGCACGGGAGGCGGCCTCCGGCGCCCCCGCCGCCGCCCAGACGTCGAGGGTCTTCCACTCCTCCGGCGAGAGCGGTGCGGTGCCGTAGGAGTGGAAGACCCTCGACGTCTGGGCGGCGGCGGGGGCGCCGGAGGCCGCCTCCCGTGCGCCGGCCGCGCCCGCGGTCGCGGCCCAGGTCGC